>CAZNXI010000404.1:1033-1505 GCA_964577005.1 uncultured Rheinheimera sp. | reverse complement strand
TACGCATTCGCTATTTTGGCCATGCAACAGTGTTGCTGGAAACGCCGGACGTGACGATTATGACCGATCCGCTTATCAGCTATAAATTCCCAAATGCATCAGAGCGTTACGACTATATGGACTTGCCGGAGCGTCTTGATTACGTGGTGCTTACACACAGCCATCAGGACCACGTGATGTTTGAAACCTTGCTGCAGATCCGTCACAAAATAGGCACTATCGTGGTGCCAAAAAACAACGGCGGTACCCTGCAAGACCCCTCGCTACGCTTTGTGTTAAAAGCTGCTGGTTTTGACAACGTCATCGAAATGGATGAAATGGATGAGTTGTCACTGCCAAATGGCCGCATGGTAGGCCTGCCGTTCTTTGGTGAGCATGGTGACCTGCATATCCGTTCTAAGCTGGCGTTTTTCTTCGAGCTTTTTGGCCAGAAAGTGCTTTGCGCCGCAGATTCAAACAACATTGAACCGAA
>CAZNXI010000404.1:0-1023 GCA_964577005.1 uncultured Rheinheimera sp. | reverse complement strand
CTAAGATGTACCAGCATTTACATCGCGCGGTTGGTGACATCGATTACATTTTCATTGGCATGGAATCCTCCGGTGCACCGATGTCCTGGTTGTACGGCCCGCTTTATCCGAAACCGCTGGATCGCAAAATGGACCAATCGCGTCGTTTGAATGGTTCAGACAGCCAGCGAGCGCGCGGAATTATAGAGCAGTTCTCACCTAAGCAAGTGTTTATCTATGCCATGGGTATGGAACCCTGGCTAACTTACATCTCCAGCATTTCTTACGATGAACATTCTGGCCCCATCGTCGAATCCAATAACTTTATTCAGTTTTGTCAAAGCCGGGGCATTCAGGCTGAACGCCTTAACGGTTGCCGCGAAGTGATTATTGACGCGCAGAAGGAGTGCTAGCCATGTTCCGTATAAAAAATGTTGTTAAACACTATGTGCGCGGTAGCGACACAGTAAAAGCGGTAGATGATGTCAGTTTTGAAATTCGTCCAGGTGAAATTCTCGCGTTCCTTGGATTAAACGGGGCCGGAAAGACCACCGCAATCAAAATTATTGCCGGTCTGGTTGAGGCAGACTCAGGCAGTGTTGAGACATCTCAGGGGCAGCGTGCCGGCATTTTAGATGTTAGCGCTTTGCTTGATGGCCATCGCAACCTGTATTCCCGCATGACCGCCAGGGAAAATCTGGAGTATTTCGGTGTCTTACGTGGATTATCGATCAAAAAAGCCAAAAGCCGCGCCGAAGAGCTGCTCATGTTTTTTGGTTTGACAGACAAAGCTGATGTCTTTGCGCAAAAATTGTCCCGGGGTATGCAACAGCGGTTAGCGGTGTCTGTAGCCATGATGCAAGAGCCCAAGTTGTTGCTGTTAGATGAGCCGACGCTTGGGATTGACTATGACAATACACAGCTACTCATTGCTTCGTTACAAAAGCTCAAAGCGCAGGGGGTTGCGATTTTATTTACGACCCATGAGCTTAGTATTGCTGAAAATCTGGCTGACAGAGTGGCCATTATCCGCGAAGGCCGAAT
>CAZNXI010000403.1:0-1509 GCA_964577005.1 uncultured Rheinheimera sp. | reverse complement strand
CCGATAAATACGGGCTGTCGCAAAATGATTTTTATCAGCTCCATGCCTATGGTCAAAATTATCTTGAAGGCCGAGGCGATGTGGTACTAATTTACCCTAAAACGGATGTTCTCACCGAAGCCCTGCCCGTTTTCGAGTTTCCTAGATCAACTGAGCTGCGCTTGTGGGTGATACCATTCTGTTTGCAACAGAAGCAGTTAATGTTGCCCACTTGCGGTAGTCTGGATGAATATTTTCTGACTTCGCTGTATGTGGGGCAAGCAATAGCTATAAACAATATTGCACTAGCATAAAGCTTAATATCTTGGAATTGATTAATAGGATTATAGATGCCAGGGAATGAGCAACAAGTTCGATATGCATATGCCAAGAACGATAAAGATGAATTAATTCACGTTTGTGATGCGTCTAAGAAGAGTCAATACCTTTGCCCTGGCTGTCATGAGCCAATGATTCCCGTACTCGGGGAGTACAAGGCAAAACATTTTCGTCATCTTAATTCAATTTGCTCATATGAGAGCTATTTGCACCAGACGGCAAAAATTGCGATTTATCATCGCCTACTAAATGAAGTTCAAGTACCACTAAAACTAATGCGAGAAGCAAAGTGTCGTTCTGCTCAAGCGGCTCTGCTGGCGGGTCAATATGAACCCTGTAAAATGCTTGTGCCTGCGCTTTATAACTTAAAGGCACTTTTTGATCAGGTTGCGCTGGAGCAGTATGACGCTGAAACAGGACTAAAACCGGATGTGTTGCTCACCGATACTAGCTCACAAGCTAAATGCTATATCGAGATATATGTGAGCAGCCCATGTTCTGCAGAGAAAATAAGCTCTGGTGTGCCTATTCTTGAGTTTTATGTCACCTCAGAAGAGGATATCACCTTGCTCCTAACTGTTGAATTAAGTGCTGTAGAAACAAATTTAACCGCATATAACTTTAAACCTGCTGGTCGTGTTGTTGAGCGCTGTCTGGACCAATGCCAACACGCCCAGGTTGAAATAGACACTTGGAAGCTAAGCAATACTGGCCGACTACAAAAACAAACAATCAGATACCAGAATGCTGATTACCCAGAAATTAATACAAGCAACGCTTGGCCAAAATCATTGGCACCGCAAGAACAACAAACACGATTAAAGCAGCTGATACAAGAAACCGATCCTGCAAACATGCATGCCAACTGCGTTAATTGCATTTATGCTACTAACTGGGATGATGGATTCCTTTACTGCAATAAGAAGCACATAAAAGTACCTTACAAAGAAGCAAAGTTGTGCGCGCAATATAGGCATGTGAAATGACAAGGAAGGCTAAAACAGTTACACAAGAGCAGCGTCTTATTATCGAGCATAACGGCTCACATGCATTAGTTAAAGCTGTGCCAGGTAGTGGCAAAACCACTACTTTGGTAAAGCGTGTGCAGCACTTACTCAAACACGGTGTAAAACCGAAGCAAATATTGGTGCTGATGTACAATAAAGCGGCTCAGGTAAGTTTTACCGAAAA
>CAZNXI010000402.1:0-1511 GCA_964577005.1 uncultured Rheinheimera sp. | reverse complement strand
ATAAGGCTTCTGCAGCAGCATTAATTTCAGTATGAATAGCCTCTACAGACCAAACATCAATATCAGCCAATTTGGCTTTTACCAAAGCTAAAGGTTCCGCAGCCACCGCCCTTAAATGCTTTTTCGCAGCATTTTCTTCAAACTCAGCAAAGTCTTCATAAAAGTAGCGACTTACTTCAACCAGCTCTTTTAAGGTTTTTACCCGCTCGGCTTGTACCTTAATTACCTCAGTAATGGCTGGCCCCTGCGTAACATCTAACTTTTGCTCGTTGAGGTGCCAAGTAAGTTGTTGAGCAACCTGCTCTGCAGGCAGCGTTTTCATATAATGCTGATTTAACCAAATTAACTTATCGGTGTTAAAGGCCGATGGGGCACGGTTACAAGCAGATAGGTCGAATAGCTGCACCAGTTCATCTAAACTAAAAATCTCCTGATCACCGTGTGACCAACCCAGCCGTACTAAATAGTTAAGCAAAGCTTCTGGTAAAAAGCCGTTATCACGGTATTGCATCACACCTACAGCACCATGTCGTTTAGACAAACGCTTACCATCGTCACCCAAAATCATCGGTACATGGGCATACTTTGGTAGTTCAGCACCCAGCGCCGCTAAAATATTCATTTGCCGTGGCGTGTTGTTAACATGATCATCACCACGGATTACATGCGTAATACCCATCTTCCAATCATCAACCACAACGGTAAGATTATAAGTTGGAGTGCCATCGCTGCGCGCAATAATCAGATCGTCCAACTCGGCGTTAGCAATCTCTATACGGCCTTTGATTAAATCATCAATGACCACCACGCCATCTAGCGGATTTTTAAAGCGGATCACGTAAGGCTTATCGGTTGGGTGATCGGTGCGATCGCGCCACATGCCATTGTATTTCGGTTTTTCACCTGCGGCCATTTGCGCTTCGCGCATCGCATCCACTTCTTCTACTGTACAGAAGCATTTATATGCTTTGCCTTCGACTAATAATTGCGCGACAACCTCTTTATATAAGTCGAAACGCTGAGTTTGATAGTATGGACCTTCGTCGTGATCCAACCCTAACCATTGCATGCCTTCAAGAATCGCATCTACCGAGGCTTGGGTTGAACGCTCTAAATCGGTATCTTCAATCCGTAGAATAAATTTTCCGCCAAGTTTACGGGCATATAACCAACTGAATAAAGCGGTACGGGCGCCACCTACGTGTAAATAGCCGGTTGGGCTTGGCGCAAAACGGGTCACTAATGACATAAAATTTCCATTGCTGACAGAACAAGACTAAGAAGGCTATTGTAGCAATGCAAGGCTGTAGATGCACCCAAGCATAACGGTTAGTCATCGACTTTTTTCAAACTTGTCTTGCAAAGTGAGTCTAAATGGCCTTTACTGCTTAATTTTGCGGCAAGCAAACCCAATTTTAGAAAATAAAGTTGACACTGTTTTCTCGCTCCCTATAATGAGCGCCATCACAGCGTGGATTGTTAGCTCAGCTGGGAGAGCACCGCCCTTACAA
>CAZNXI010000401.1:0-1514 GCA_964577005.1 uncultured Rheinheimera sp. | reverse complement strand
GTTGGCAAGCACACGGCTGGCGAACGGCTGCCGTTGAAGCCATGCCCGGTGCGACGATGCAACTGGAAGGTGCGGCGCTCACCGGTTTGTCCGTGATGGGCGTCGGAGAAGCGCCGCCAACACCGTTATCCGGTCCGTTGACAGCGGGTCGTCAAGTCCTGACCCGGTTCGCCGATGAAGGAGCAGATGCCGTTCGTACGGCACGCGCAATGCCGTTGCACGCCGATGTGCCTTTGCTCACGCATGAGTCGATCAACCCGCGCAACTTGCCGGTTCCCGTCGCGAAGATCGAACAGGTGACCTGGAGGATTGTCGAAGGGGCAGATGGGCAGGCGGTGGCTGTTGCAAACAGCACAGCAGCAAGAGAATACGGCGTAGCCTTCTTTGGAGACAGCAACCTCGGCTATTACACGCGTGAGGGGGCGACAATTGGTCGTGAAGGAAAGTCGTTTTTCTTCATGCCTCTTGAGGATTCCGGAATTGTAAGGAGCGCCTCTGACGCAGCTCGGTATACAGGCCGAGCGCCATCAGCTGAAGCTGCCTACCTTCAAGGTGGTGATATCTACGGCCTAAGTTTCCCAACAAGCGGGATGAAGATTGCGCGACCCACAGCGGCCGATGCTGGAGGGTGGCCGCATTTCCTCGAAGGTGGTCACACGGCTGTCAAATTCGGCGAAAGCCCAACTGCCGGTTACTTAGTCAATCCGACGCGTGAACGTGTTACTCCAGGCGGGAATGTCGTGCCGAGTGGCTCCGTTCTCTTCAAGCTAGGGCCGCGTGGTGAATGGATTCCCATGAAGGAGTTCTGATGGACACGGAGTGGGAGAGCAAAGGATGTAAGACATGCAGGAAGCTTTGGGAATCAGGTGAGCGGCCTCCCGAGTTGGCAGTCAGTTTCGTTCTTCATTCGAGACTCCATCGATGCGCCGTATGTGGAACTTTTTGGGAGCAATATGAACGGTTCGCCGATACGATTGAAGAGCAAGAGGCAAGAAATTTTTACTCAAATGCTTTTTCCATGGAACATAGTAAAGTGAATGATTTCACACCACTCAATGATTTTGAGATTGCGCTTGAACAGGCGCAGAATGGCCGCCTCGAAGTTCGCGAGCTAGTTCGAGTGTTGATGTCTTCTGAATTGGCAGTGCCTAGCGCCGAGGAGGTGATGGCGGACGGGTCTGGCTTTAGCCCTTTGCTATTTAATAAAAACGGAGTGCAGATGCTTGCTTGCTTCTCCGGCATGGGGAGGGTTGGTGAGTTTTCAGACATGACGCCCTATTGTCTGATGATGAGGGGGCGTGAATTGTTGCGTCGAGTGCCTTCTGGTTACGGTCTTGTAATCAATCCTGGATTGACTGTTGGCTTCGATATGACGCCCGATGGAGTCTCGCGGCTCAGGAGCGAACTGGGCTGATTGTCCCGTCCGCACCGTGTGTCCCGTCCGCACCGTGTCCGTGCGCCGCCGTATCCGATCGGGTCGGATTTTTTCGAGATTGAGCCACTGAACGGATGGT
>CAZNXI010000400.1:0-1516 GCA_964577005.1 uncultured Rheinheimera sp. | reverse complement strand
CTACACTTATGCCGACGGATAGCCAATATTCGTGAAAATACGTAGTACTGATCGCCACAGACAACGCTCGCGTTTCCGATGAGAGGTCGTCATCAGGAGGTGTGCAAACAACTTACACAAAGTGAAACGTATATTTGCACTTAATCATACACACATTAAATACGATTGCTTTGAATGGCAGATTTTTTAATATTGCTCGCCCGCTCAATTTCATTTGTTTCCGTGTATGGTTTTAATATATTGCGTTCTTTTGACAACCCTGAGCCGCAGCGCCTGAATTTGCTCAGGCCTGACAATGGTCGAAGGTCTCACACCGATGATAAAGCTTGAAGATGATATCGCCGTCCGGCGTCAAATCGAGACGATGCTCACAAGCGGTGTGGGAACTGAAGCTTTCCCAAGACCTGAGGATCATGAAAATGTGCAAGACATTATCAGACGTTTGCAGACACACCGTGACAACCTTGAAGCCAAGATTGTCATAGGTGGTTTCACATTGTCGCAGATCACGCATAATGACCAAGTACAAGTCTGCAGAACCTGCATATATTATTCACAGCATCGACGGCACTGCGTGCTACCAGAGTTGAATGTGCCTGTCGAACCGGAGTGGTCTTGCCGGTTGTGGCGGATTTGACGGACCGGGCCGTGCGCTCAGGTTGTTTTCCGGTGGAAGGGTTGCGGTTCTCCATTCGGGCAGTTCGTCATCGAGACGACACACTGAAGCCGCACTCGCGCAAGCCTCCAACTGTCTCGATTGAGATGACTCATCACGGGCCGAAATGCAGGCGAAGATCTTGCGTCCGATGGCGAGTGATGGGGCCTGCTCTCCAGTTCAGCGAGCGCGCTCCGTTGAGCGCCCAGGCGGCGTCGGCATGTTGATACATGTCTCAGTCCGATGAAATCGCGTACATTGATCAACACAATGACAAGAACCTCGCTGAATCGCTCTCAGCGGCGCGGTACGCTTATCAAGAAGGTGCAGGGCGGCCGCGGCCGAACTCGTTCTGAATGCCGAGATCGAGCTTACGATTCAAGACGTTGGGGCGCTTGTCTGGACGGCCGAAATCTCGGCTCGCGATCGGCACTTGCTCGCAGCGCTCAAACAGATCTACACCCATGATTGTATCAGAGAGGATCACGAGCAGTGCGCACAAGCGGCACTCTGTAGTAGGGCGTCAATCCCGGGCGATCTTGAAGGGCTGTTCGATGAGACAGTGCCGACCAAAGACCTGCGACGGCGTAATCCGTCCCTGGATACGCCAGCGTCAGCAATGGGCATATTATAGTAACAGGGACGAGCAGCGCTTGGGGTCATCGCGGTTTTTGAAATCGGCAGTGCCCTGCAGAAGGTGTCCGCAAGACGAGCCGACAAGCAAGGCGGCGTCATGCCCCAGAATATCGAGCCTGCGCCATGTCGCGAAGGCGCGGCAAACGCTCAACATTGCAGCGGCGGATATCGAGGTCGCCCCCGATCTGCACATCGCCGTCAATTCACCTGTGGCCGAGGTTCGCC
>CAZNXI010000399.1:0-1518 GCA_964577005.1 uncultured Rheinheimera sp. | reverse complement strand
GGTATTTTTGCACATCATGGCCCTGCACGAAGTGGGTTCAAATAATCCAGACGGTATCGACATTAAAAAAGATAACGATGGTTCTGTTGAGCAAACCGAAGCGGATAAAAAGTTTACGTTTCACCAGTATTTTACGCGTGGCGGTAAAAAGATAATTGTTGATGCAATTCCATTTCACCCGTATTACACGGTGAAAGATATGGTGGGTGTAGCCGGCTTCCTGCTGGTGTTTGCCTGGGTGATATTCTTCTTCCCTGAAGGAGGCGGTTTCTTCCTTGAACCACCAAACTTTGAACCGGCAAACCCGCTGAAAACCCCTGCGCACATTGCGCCAGTGTGGTATTTCACACCGTTTTACGCCATTTTACGTGCTATTCCACACCCGTTTATGGGCGCTGTAGCAATGTTTGCTGCCATTTTGGCCCTGGCGTTATTACCCTGGCTCGACCGTGGCAAGGTGCGTTCTGTGCGTTACCGTAGCAACCTGCACAAAATTAACCTGGTGAATTTCTGTATCAGTTTTGTTGCTTTAGGTATTCTGGGCGTATTGCCTGCAACGCCAACGTACACGCTGTTATCACAGACGTTCTCATTTACCTATTTCGGCTTCTTCGTGTTGCTGTATTTCTACAGCAAAAATGAAGCAACTAAACCCCTGCCAGTGAGGTTAACCTAATGATGAAAAAGTTATTGTCTGCTGCAGCATTATTAGCGTCGTCATTGGCGATGGCAGCTGGCCCGGCTATTCCGCTGGATAAAGCCCCAATAGATCTGTCTGACAAGGTGTCATTGCAAAATGGTGCCAAGTTGTTTCAGAACTATTGTCTGGGGTGTCACCAGATGCAATATCAGCGTTATATACGTACCTTCCGTGATCTGGATATTCCAGAAGATGTTGGTATGGAAACGTTAATGTTTACCGGTGAAAAGGTCGGTGACCATATTACCAACACTATGTCTGCCAAAAACGGTGAAAAATGGTTTGGTGCTACACCACCTGACTTGACCAATGTTGCCCGGGTACGTGGGCCTGATTGGTTGTATACCTATCTGCGTAGTTTTTATGCCGACCCGTCTCGCCCTTTTGGCGTAAACAACGATGTTTTTCCAATGGTTGGTATGCCTCATGTATTGCAGGAATTGCAGGGCAAACCTTACAAAGCCTACGAAACACGTATGGTAGATGGTCAGCCAAAACAGGTATACGTTGGTATTAAAACTGACGGTAGCGGTGAAATGAATACTGAAGAGTATGATCGCGCCGTGGCAGATCTGGTAAACTATCTGGAATACGTTGGTGAGCCCACCAAGCTTGAAGCACATGCCCTTGGTGTCAAGGTGATGGTGTTTTTACTAATATTTTTTGTTTTGGCTTACCTGCTGAAGAAAGAATATTGGAGAGATGTACATTAATTAGTGAATTCAACTAGTTATGTTTACAGGGGCCTTTGCGCCCCTTTGCTGTTTTTAATTTTCCGGAGGAAAACATGGCGATTACTGCCAACAAACGTCCTGTGA
>CAZNXI010000398.1:0-1534 GCA_964577005.1 uncultured Rheinheimera sp. | reverse complement strand
CCCGCTGCGCGGCTTTCCGCGCTAAATTTGGGCGTTATATTTCCTTTGCAATGGAGTGTTTAATCCTATGTTGAAAAAGTTACTGTTTAGCTCTCTATTTTTTGCTACCTGTGTTGATGCTCAAGAGCACGATTTCTCAGCCATGTTATCTTGCCATGCATCATCAGATAAACCGGGACTTACAGTTAGTATTGAACAATCTGGAAAGGATGTTTTCAAAGGCGCGCTTGGTGTTGCAGACATAAACACTCGCGAACCATTAAAAGTTGATCATACTTTTCAGATTGGCTCAATTTCAAAGCAGTTTACTGCCGCTGCGATACTTCAACTCGCTGAAAAGAAAAAGTTATCCTTAAAAAGCACTCTGGGTGATTTTATTACAGATATTCCAGTCGAATACGCAAGCCTGACAATTGAAAGTGTTCTAAGTCATACTTCCGGGCTGCCAAATTACAACTCAGATGCAGGGGTCAGGCAGAGGTGGGACAAGTATGCTCCCATTGATGAAGTAATCAGTGTGGTGAGTAAAATGCCCGTACTGACAAAGCCTAGTGTTGATTATGCGTATTCAAATACCGGATATATTTTGTTGGGAAAGGTGATTGAGGTCGCTTCTGGGCTGACATATGGCGAGTATTTGCAACGGAATATTTTTTCTCCTTTAGGTATGAAAAATTCATTTGTTGTGACTAAAGGGGTAAGTTCAAAGCAAATTGTTAAAGGCTATACCGCAAATAGAGATGCACCCAATGCGTATTTGGCTCCCGAAACCGTTGACCGCAGTTGGATTTATGCGGCGGGTGCAATTGCATCTACTCTTGACGACATGGGCCTTTGGCATCGTGGTTTAAGTTCTGGCAAGGTAATTTCGGCTGAAAATTATCAGTTGATGGTAACTAGGGCAAAATTAAACAACGGTGAGTCAGTTAATTATGGGTTTGGTACTGACGTATACCCTATAAGTGGCCACCCGTCGTACAGTCATCAAGGGCAAGTGCCAGGTTTTGTAGCATGGTCAGTCTATTTCCCCTCGCATGATTTACTTGGCACAGTATTCGGCAACAACGACGCTGTTCACCCAGGCCCGGCTTTGTTAAATATGATTGCAAGGCAACTTAACCTTTCACCAGCGCCAATTGCTCATAAAAACATTACAGAGCAAGCTAAGGCTCTGATTGGCACATACAAAGGTGCTGACGATACGGTTATGACTGTTACATTCGATGATGGGCAACTCAGTACGAAAACCGACAGTGGTGTCATTCGAAAATTAGTGCTTCGGGAAAATAACTCATTTTCGTATGAATGCACTGAAGATTATTATCAACTTCGAGAGCAGGATGATAAGCGTTTAATTGTTCCTGTCAGTATTTACATGGGTGAACGAGCGCCTTTAGTTCGAACGGAAATATAACAATCGCCAGCACAACGCGCCTTCGGCGCTCGACTCGCAACACGTTGCTCGCCTGTGTGGCGGTAGTTAGCAGGTGTTCGGGTTTTAACAGTTTTAGTCTGTAGTTTTATTCGGCATTGC
>CAZNXI010000397.1:0-1541 GCA_964577005.1 uncultured Rheinheimera sp. | reverse complement strand
ACGTCAAGCTGCTGACCCTTACTGTTCCCCACGGAGTTGGCGACGACCTGCCCACGCTCCTGGAGCAAATCCGCAAGTCCTGGCGCTCCACTTCCACCAGCAGAGCAGGCCAGAAGCTCCGCAAGCTCCTGGGCATCAAGGGCACCATTCGCGCCCTGGAAGTCACCCACGGCCAAAATGGCTTCCACCCGCACCTGCATGTGCTCCTGTTCCTGGAACAGGACGCCACCAACGGCTGCATCCAGGGACTGTTCGCACCCCTCTGGCAAAACGCTTGCGTCAAAGCCGGTCTCCCCCGCCCGTCTGACGCTCACGGCTGCCGAGTCGATGACGGCTCATACGCTGCCAAATACGCCTCCAAATGGGGCCTAGAAAGCGAGTTGACCAAAAGCCACACCAAGAAGGGCCGCAACGGCTCACGCACGCCCTGGGACTTCCTGAGGGCCGTCCTGGATCGCTCCGAGGGCTGGCAGCAGTCTGCACACCTGTTCCGCACCTATGCCGAGTCATTCAAAGGCCAACGCCAGCTCTACTGGTCGAACGGTCTCCGGGCCTTCCTCGCCCTGGGCGAAGAAGCCACCGACGAGGAAGTGGCAGCCGTCCAGGAAGACAACGCCCGCATGCTTGCCGAACTCACGGATGACCAATGGCGGGCCATTCTCCGCACCAAGTCCGAAACGATCGTCCTGGACATGGCGGAGGAACACCCCGAAGCGCTCCCCGTCTTGCTCGCCTCCATCCTGGAACGATCACGCCGGACAACGTCCGGCAAGCCTGGAGCTGTCTCGGGTGTGCTGAGCGGCGCGAAGCCCACCGAGCCAGCTCCAGGCATTCCCGTCACGTAACGCCAAATCGCCCACGAGGAGCACGGCAATCGGAGATTGCGTAAGTGCGCCCTTCGCAATGCTCCGGGGACTCACTACGGAGTATTTCCTCCGGCGCTTCGCCCCTCCAGAAAAACCCCTCCGCTCGGAGCCTGACGCGCTCCGCTTGTCCCCCACCCATCACCAGGGCAACCAGTTGCCCCGGCTCTTGGCGGGCTCATCATCTGCGCCAAAAGTTGACAGGTCAGGGGCCGCGCCCCCGGCTCGTCGGGGAAGCGCCCCACCTCCCCGGCGAACGGAGGCACGGGCGAAGCGCACCCTTGACCCTCCCCGACTCAATCACCCTTTGGCTGGGGTGTGGGGGTCGCTCTTCCCCCCGCACCCCTGCCGCCCGGCGAGGGACCCCCGGAGGGCTGCCAGAGGCGCTGTTGACTTATTCGCCACTCCGGCAATAAAGTTGCGCCACTGGAGTAACTTGGAATCAACTCATGGCACGCCACCGCCTTTCACTTTCGATCAGCCCTGAACTCAAGCACGCGCTCGACGAACTCAACGCCGCCACGGGTGTGGCTGCATCGAGCTTTGTCGGTGAAATCATCGAATCCAATATCCCCATGATCCTGGGCATTGCTGAGGCAGCACGCAAAGCCAAGGAGGAACCCGCCCGCGCCCTGGAGCTGATGCTCAGCGGGCGCGTCGTAACAGCCCATGAGGCCT
>CAZNXI010000396.1:0-1553 GCA_964577005.1 uncultured Rheinheimera sp. | reverse complement strand
ACAAATCGGTTTGTCTCTGATTTTGATGCAAGAAGTGTTGCTCAAGATGGACAAAACAGTCAGACACTCAATCACCAAGGCTTGAGTTTACGCTTACGCTGGCCCTTTAAGCATTTCGATCTTTATAGTATTAGCGCCTATGAAACTGCAGAGGTGTTTAGCCGCGGCGATATTGATGGCGGCTTTGGCGCAGCCAGCGCTAGCGCCATGGGACCGGGGGTTATTCCATTTAGTTCAGAAACCGCGGGGGCCTTGCCCAGACATGATCAAATTACTCAAGAAATACGCTTAGCTTCCAAAACGGAGGGCTCCATTGATTGGCAAGCCGGGCTATTTTGGTTTGATGAGTCACAAAAAATTGAAAATTTTAACTACGATAGCCTGAATAACGGCGTACAAAATGGCTATGCGGCTATCCGCCAGAGTAATCAGTCTAGCGCCTTGTTCTTCGCCGCTGGTTATACGGTTAACGAACAACTGCAGCTGCGCGCCGGTGTCAGACAAACCTGGGATCGCAAAACCTTTAGTGCTGAACGCCTGCTATCACCAGGCGGTAGTGCGCCCTTACTGCCCTTGCTTGCCAGTAGCGATGAATCTCAGCTCAGTTGGGATCTAAGTGCCCTATGGCGGCTTGACCAACAACATAACCTCTTTGTCAGGGTTGCCGAGGGTTTCCGAGCGCCCAGCTTTCAAGGTCGGGTGATGTTTCGCAATAGCATTTCGCACGCCACTTCCGAAACGGTGCTCTCTGTTGAAACAGGTCTTAAAGCAGAATTAGCTAACCGACGCCTGCGCTATGGCATTACCTTATACCGTTTTCAATTGGATGATCCGCAACTGACCGCCGTTGGTGGTACTGGCAATGTGTCACAACTGATCAATGCCGCACAAGCAGAAGGTAGCGGTATCGAGTTTGAATTTGATGCCAAATTAGGTAGCCGCTGGAGCTTGCTTGGCGGGTTAAGCTACAACGATACCGCAATTAACGATGCTAATTTACTGCTGACCGTGTGTGGCGCGCCTTGTAGCGTAACAGACCCAATTATGATGGTAAACGGTGTTCGTTTAGCAAAGGTGGATGGCAATCCACTGCCTTATGCTCCCAATTGGATTGGCCAACTGCAATTACGATATGAAGCGCCTTTCGCGACAGGCAAGCTGTACTTTCATACCGATTGGACCCTGCGTAGCAGCATGAATTTTTTCCTGTATGAAGCAGCGGAGTTCCGCGCCTCGTCATTGGTAGAAGGGGGTATGCGTCTTGGTTATAGCTGGCAAAATGCCCGCTACGATACAGCCTTGTTCGTAAGTAACCTCACCGATAAAACCGCACTTATCGGTGCTATCGACTTTAATAACCTAACAGGCATGGTTAACGAGCCTCGTATCTTCGGAGTAGAGTTTTCCGCAAGTTTTTAGCTGGCGATAGCAGCGTCAGCGTGATTACCCACAAGGATAACAACGACTCCTACTACAATACTGTTAATACCCTCAACAAGCTTGTACCGAATCCCGAGCAATAAAGTGCGGTTCAAATAGTTGCTGCACTTTAA
>CAZNXI010000395.1:0-1559 GCA_964577005.1 uncultured Rheinheimera sp. | reverse complement strand
TATCATATATTTAAATAATGTGTTTTTTGAGGTACTTTCTTATTGCTAATAACGATACATTTGTTGCAACTAAAAACAGGGAGATTAAAGATGCAATCTAGTTATGTACATCACCAATACAAGCAAAATCCGCTCAAGTTCTTGATTCAACTGATGGAATTGAACAAATTCAGTAACCAGTTGGAAAAGTTGGACAATGCAATGTATATCCTTACTGGCATAGTTACTTATCGCTGCCTACATCATCATGACAAGCAAAGAATCAATGCCAGTGTAATACAACTCAAAGACTTCAACGGACCTCTATTCTCACATTTGTTCGGCATTATTGGTCTTCTTTCTGTCAATCCATACTGGTATTGCTGGAGTTTGACCGACGAAGAGTTAAGAAATCACTTCAATCTCAATGATGAAGCGCGCTCTGCATTAAGCTACATCGGGTATGACCTGAAAGGATTACTTACCGCTTCTGGTTTAGCTGGGTTTGTACTTAGTTTGTACAAAAAAGGCACATTGAATGGCGTAAAATCGGTAGCTGCATCGGCTACAAATTATACGCTGACAAAAGAAATTGCCTCGACATCTAATGCGGCTCAATCGAGCATAAAAAATGCTGCTTTTGCTGCGGCGGTGGTAACTGTGTTAGCGTCGGTATTACTCGCTACAACTACCACTAATGCAAAAAATGCGAAGAAAGAGCTTATACTTCGTGGCCTGTTGGACATGGAAGCTATGTAATGCTCAGTTATGCGATTTGGGGTTTGGTATCATTAGTCGCTGCATCTTGGTTATTTGCCGCAGCAATAATTATATTATGCCGTGACAAAGTATTTAAACCTTTAACGCTTGCTCCCTATGTTGTGTCTGGGGTGCTGTTGTTTTGGTGGGCAACCGTTTCCCTACTACGTGTTTTGCAAGTTGATCTGCCATGGTTGGTCGATTTTGCGCTGTTGTTGCTGTTTTTAGTTCACTCTGTTCTGTTAATTGTAGGAGTTTGGCGGAATGTACGTTAGGTCTTGTTTGTGGCTATTGGTATTATTGTGCATTCCTCGGGCAAAAGCAGATCCGTGGTTCGACGCAGGGCTGATAAGTGGTGGCTTGACAATGTGCTCAACGACTACAAAAACATTAACTGATGAGCAAAGAGCTGTTTCGATAGATCTTTCTGAGCAGCTGTTTGCAGCGAGCAAGAGGTACGCTGCAGCTGATCAGCAACTAGATGCTGGTATGATGCAGTTTCTGCAGAATTTGTACGTAGAGAAAGCTAAACCCTTTCCTAATGATACCCGTCCAGACGTTATAAGTTTGCAGGAATGCATGGAATATCAGAGTAAAGCGATAGCTTTGTTAGAATCAATCCACTAATTGCGCTTTTAAACAGCAGCGGAGAGAGTTTTAAGTCCTTGCATAAGGCCCAATTTGTAAAGGTTTTACAGGCGTGCTCTTTCAGACACTCTGCCAACAAGACGTCTCTTGCAGCCAAACATTACAAAAGTGAGCAGGTGATGGCTTAAATGCCATCACCGTCCATATGCAGGCCGCATTCCCGGCCAAAGCCG
>CAZNXI010000394.1:0-1583 GCA_964577005.1 uncultured Rheinheimera sp. | reverse complement strand
CCGCAAGCGAAGCGCGCAGGCCGTAGGCAGCGGCGTGAAGGAGCGAAGCAGCCGCACGCAGGCCTTGACCCTTGCGCCGCTGCTGGACGGCGCACAGCGACTGGAAGGCCGCGCTTTTGAATCACCACCGCGTTGCCTGGGACACATACCCACCGCGATAAAGCGCCGCCGTGGATATGTGTCAGCCCTCGACCCCAGCAAGCTGGGGCCCCACTCGGGCCACGGACAAAGCGGGTCAATTCATTGACCTGGAAGAGCAAAAGCAAGAGCTGGGGCGTTCCGCCCCCGCGGCGCAAGCGCCGCAAAATGAACCCCTGCCGGGGTAGCTTGTAGATCATAGAAAGGCTGACAAGCTCGAAGGCTCTAGAATGCTGGTTTCAGGGGGGGGGGTGCACAGCCCTGGAGTGTGCACCCCTGCACAGCCCTGGAGTGTGCAGGTTAAGTGCATATCGCACACCATTGTGTGCGATATGCACGTTGTATAAGATGCGCTCAAAGTGCATATCGCACACCAGGAAGGACAGGGATGCACCATGGCGAACAAGCAACTTGGGAAGGCTGCACCGGCTGAGGCCAACCGCAAAACGTGGGTTCAGACAGAGCGCGCTGCGCATGAGGCATGGGCACGGCTCATAACCAAAGCGCCAACGGCGGCGAGGCTCGCCCATGTGCTGGTTGCCAACATGGACCCCGCCAGCAACGCCGTTGTGGCCAGTCAATCAACCATCGGTGAGCTTATGGGCGGGGTGCATCGCAACACCGTCCGCAAGGCCATCCAGGTGCTGGAGGCAGAACGCTGGATTGAGGTCGTCCAGATCGGCGGCAAAGGCGGCGCACTGGCCTATGTGGTGAACAGCAGGGTCGCGTGGGGGCAGTCAAGGGACGCCATCCGCTATGCAGCCTTTGCCGCCCGTGTGCTGGTATCCAGCACCGAGCAGGCTGGAGAGATCGACAATCGTCCGCCCCTGCGGCAGATCCCGGTGCTTCTGCGTGGCGAGGCCCAGCCCCCGCAAGGGCCGGGAGAGCTACCCCCGTCACAGCCAGCTATGCCGGGGCTTGAGCCTGACCTGCCGT
Source organism: uncultured Rheinheimera sp. (assembly GCA_964577005.1). GTDB lineage: Bacteria > Pseudomonadota > Gammaproteobacteria > Enterobacterales > Alteromonadaceae > Alishewanella. Next base: position 509 of record CAZNXI010000394.1, on the reverse strand, counting down.
CGCTCCAGGAGCGCGCCCCGAACACCATCGGCTGGATAGACCAGCAATGAGCCGCGCACCTGACGACCCTGATACCATCGGCCAGGAACAACCATGAATAAGGAGCTGTACCTATGCGCTTGTTGATTGCCCTAATCCTGCCTTGGCTAACGTTTTTCACCATTGGTCGGCCTGTAGCCGGTGTTTTCTGCCTGATTCTTCAAATCACGCTGATTGGCTGGCTTCCAGCGACGATTTGGGCCGTTTACGGCTTGAGTCAGTACAAAACAGACCAAAAAATCGAAAAGGCTCTCGGGCAAAAAGCTTAAGCGCTAGCGCGCTCTACAGCGCGCATTAGCCGAAGTTGGGTAAAAATCCCGCTAACCTGGAGCTGTGAGATGCCCACGCTACTGCGCGAAGGCCCATACCGGTTTTTCTTCTACAGCGACGAGGGCGACCCACGAGAGCCTCCACACGTCCACGTTTCGGCGGGCGACCAAGTCGCAAAGTTCTGGCTGGAGCCAGTCGAG
>CAZNXI010000393.1:0-1588 GCA_964577005.1 uncultured Rheinheimera sp. | reverse complement strand
CCATATACCTTTTGTGTCTACCACTAGACCGCTAGTCGGGCCTTGCTGTTTAAACTCTTTATGATCAACCAAAAGGACGTGTATATCTGCTGTAGCATAAGCTAGGTCTACTGCAACTAACTCATTATTGCTTAATCTAGGTAGTAAACAGTCGATGTTAGGTTCTACTAACAACACTGTTCCTCGATGAAAATTGATAATTTGCTGAGCTATCGCACAAGCTGGGCTTTCACGCAGGTCATCAATATCGGGTTTAAAGGCTAAACCATAGCATGCAACTGTCACATCATTAGCAGTTTTAGTAGGATTTGCTTGCAGATAATCAGCAATAGCAATTTTAACTTTTTCAATAACCCATTCAGGCTTGCTATCGTTTACTTCGCGCGCACTTCGAATTAGTCTTGCTTGCTCAGGTGTTTTACTAACAATGAACCATGGGTCGACTGCAATACAGTGGCCGCCTACACCTGGGCCAGGTTGAAGGATATTTACGCGTGGATGACGGTTTGCGAATTTAATAAGCTCCCAAACATTGATATCTAACTTGTCGCAAATCATTGATAGTTCATTGGCAAAAGCAATATTTACATCGCGGAAACTATTTTCTGTAAGTTTTGCCATTTCAGCGGTGCGAGCATTAGTAATTACACATTCGCCCTGTACAAAAGTTTTATACAACGCTACTGCGTAAGCAGAGCACTTTGGTGTCATACCGCCAATAACACGATCATTTTCAATTAGCTCACGCATGACATGACCAGGCAACACTCGCTCTGGGCAATGTGCAACACGAATATCCGACTCTTCGCCGTGTGTTTGTGGAAAAGTTAAATCCGGTCTAGCTTTGGCTAACCAGGCAGCCATTTGCTCGGTTGCACCAACCGGTGAAGTTGATTCAAGAATGACCAGGTTACCTTTTTGTAGTACTGGTGCAATCGCTTTACTCGCAGCTTCTATATAGCTTAAGTCTGGCTCGTGGTTATCACCTTTAAAAGGCGTAGGTACTGCAACAATAAACGCGTCTGCGGCTTCAGGTTTGGTTGTTGCTTTTAAATAACCCTCAGTTACTGCGGCATGAACAGCGATATCTAAGTCCGGCTCAACAATATGGATTTTGCCTTGGTTAATAATGTCTACGGCTTTTTGATTTACGTCTACACCAACCACCTTAATTTTTCGTGAAGCAAAAACTGCAGCGGTGGGCAAGCCGATATAGCCTAAACCAATGACTGATAAAGATGAGAACTTCATAAATTACTTACCTTGAAAAAGCGTATCGAGAATGCGTTGGCAAGCTTGGCCATCGCCATAAGGATTGTGGGCACGACTCATAGTGTTGTAAGCGGCTTCATCAGTAAGCAATGTGCTTACTTCTGTCGTAATTTTTGCGATATCGGTACCTACTAGTTTTACTGTGCCCGCAGCTACTGCTTCAGGCCGCTCTGTAGTATCGCGCATCACTAATACGGGTTTACCCAGCGAAGGCGCTTCTTCTTGAATACCACCAGAGTCAGTTAAGATAATATGCGAGCGCATCATTAAATACACAAAGGGCAAATAGTCTTGGGGCTCAATTAAAAACACATTA
>CAZNXI010000392.1:0-1596 GCA_964577005.1 uncultured Rheinheimera sp. | reverse complement strand
GGCGGTATAGCGCCCAGCGTAACAGCGCATACAGTATCACCGCGATACCCACCACCAGGCTTAATTGCGGGCTATAGAGATACATCATAATCAGTACGGTAATGGCCATAATGCCATCAATCACGCCTTCAACCAGGCTATTGGTCAGTAACTCGCGTACAGCATTAAGTGAGCCAAAACGTGATACCACATCACCCATATGGCGCTTCTCAAAAAAACTGAGCGGTAGGTGTACTAAATGGCGCATTAAATTGGCGGCCATTTGTACACTCATCACTGAGCCTAAATGCAGCACCACCCAACCACGCAGCGTTTGCGTTAGTACCTGCAGCAGCATCAGCAAGCCAAAGCCTAACGCCAACACGACCAACAACGGCTTATCCTGGCTGATGAGCACTTCATCGACCACTAACTGCGTATAGTAAGGCGCAGCCAATACAAAGACTTGCAGTAGTAGAGATAAAATAAATAGCTTGGTAAGGGAGGGCACCAAGCCTTGCACCTTGCTCCAGAAGGCGGTTAAGCCTAAGCGCACCCGCTCATCGATTTTTTTAAATTCCGCACTAGGTGTTAGCTCCAGCGCCACACCGGTAAAGGCCTTATCGACATCCGCTAAGCTAACCCGCCGCTCACCCATGGCAGGGTCTAGAATGGTAATGCCATTGCGATGCACTTTTTTTAGCACCACAAAGTGGTTCATCTCCCAATGCAAAATGCAGGGAGTACGTAGATTTTTTAAATCGGCTAAATCCAGCTTTAACGCCCGCGGCGTTAAGCCCAGCTGATTTGCCAGCTGCATTAACTGCTGCAGGTTAGCGCCTTTAAGCGACACGCTATAGCGGTTGCGCAGGGTGGTTAAATCCAGCTGATGTCCATGGCGATTGGCAACCATAGCGATACAGGCTAGACCGCATTCAGCGGCTTCGGATTGGTAGATCATAACAAAAATATTTTATGGCCTAACAACGGAGAAGTTGCTAAATAAAGTAAAATAAACCACTGCATAGATTAAGATTCCTGACACTGAAAAAATTACATTATTGATTTTTTCTTTTACTGTGGAATTTATTATATTTTTAGCAACCAATGGTGCCAAAATAAATATCACTACAATATTAAACACATTAGCTCCACTTCCAATTTGAAAAAAATAGGATGAAACAACTTGTGATAATAAAAAGAAATAAGCCGAAAAAATAACAAAACTGTTTAAAGTTTTTTCATCTATTTTCATGACACCCCTCGACAATAGTGCCGTAAAAGAACATATATAAATGATAAAAAAGTTACGAATACGGCACTTTAACAATAAAAATTAACTATAGGACTTGTTTATTTCTCACAAGCATTTTCTTCTGCTTTCTCTTTACGACGATTATCGCGCTCAGCACGATCTTTACCGTATTGGTAACCAGCAGCAATTACGATTGGTGCAGCAAACCAGAAAAAGCCACCGCTTACATGATTTATCTCTTCTTGCTTTAATTCATTCATTTAATTTAACTCCAAATTAGTCAGCACTGTTTTCATAACCAGCAACCACGGCTAAAGCTCCCAATGCTGCAAGACCTGCAACTTTAACTACTGGGTGAGGTA
>CAZNXI010000391.1:0-1604 GCA_964577005.1 uncultured Rheinheimera sp. | reverse complement strand
TAACGTTCCCGTTCACCCGCTGGTGTAAGCTTTTTGGAATAATTGGTTCAGCTTGGTCGGCGTGCAACGGGTTTGTTAGACCGTGTTTACTTTGTTGAGTTCGACATGACCACCCTCAAACACTTGTACTGTTAGCTGATAGCCTTCCATTAAAGACATCCCAACAAGTGGTTCAGAATCAGCCTCATCGATCGGAATTGTCAGCATGTTTCCGTCCCACACTAAAATTGTTTCATAGACATCGAAAACGCATTCAGTACCGTCACCAAGAATAGCTCTACCTCGCCTCTTCCATTTTAGATTCAACTCAGAAATTAAATCTGGGGGCAGTGATAGCCAGCCATTGAATCCGGTATCGACGATCGCCTCTTGGGTATAAACTTTGCCATCGGCACCACAGATCGAAAGTGAAATAATCGGCTCAAAGTCTGCATTGACAATTCCGGTGATCATATGGCTCTTTTTGTGCGTCCGCCGAATCGGCGAACATAGCGGGAGCCAATGCGAACCATCCAGATTTGAGCTTCAGGGTGACTGGCTTCGAGTCGATTGCAAGCAGCAACCTCACTAGCATCTACTTCAAATGCTCCAGTTTCAAGGTCGATCGCCACGATCTTCCCATGATTGCCTTCTTCGACTTGAGCACGAACCTCTGACTCATACAGAGCGTCGCCGCGCTGGGCAAACTCTTCTTTGCTATATCGGGGTTGTCGAACTGTCATCAATTTCACCTCGCTGTTGCTTGCCTTTTCTATTTTAGCTTGGAACATTGCCTTCAAAAACAGTCTAAAAGCCTTTGGTTTTTAACGGTTACCGAAAGCCACCATTGCTGTACAGCAATTGCCCATTGATCCATCCGCCTTCTTTGGAACACAGAAACTTGACCAGATTTGCACAGTCTTGCGGCATACCTATACGATTCAACAGAGTTCTAGACTGTATATCAGCTTTGAGGTTTGCGGACATCCAGCCCGTATCCGTTGCGCCTGGACTAATCACGTTCGCTGTGATGCCCAACGATCGGAATTCCTGAGCCGAAGCAAGCACGATTCGATCCATGGCACCTTTGCTAGCACCATAGGGAAGATTGCCAGCCGTATGGTCGCTGGTAATTGAAATAATCCGCCCAGTTCCAAATTCTCCTTGGAACTGTTTACCAAACTCTCTCACCAATAACCAGGTTGCACGGGCATTGATCGCAAAATGCAAGTCAAAGCTCTCCACGGAAGTAGACAGAATATCACTATCTACTGAGTGACAATGAGACAGAACCATTGCTGTAACCGATCCCAAATCACGCTCAATCATATCGAATATCTTTACAGCAGAATCGGCTAAAGACAGATCAACCTCGATCGCTGTGGAGCGCACGTCGAAGCTCTCAACTTCGCTGCGAAGTAATTGAACCTCTTGTGGGTCGCTACCCCAAGGCATTGACACATCATAGGGTTGCCAATAAGTCAAAGCAACATCCCAGCCTGATGATGCTAATTCTTTGGCAATTGATGAACCAATGCCAATACTTCTACTTGCACCAGTTATAAGAACTATTGGTCGTTGGGGCATATATTTCTTCACAAACAAGAATTCAGAAGCGGTCTAAC
>CAZNXI010000390.1:0-1622 GCA_964577005.1 uncultured Rheinheimera sp. | reverse complement strand
AGCTGAGTATGAGGAAGCCTTGAAGGAAGCATTGAAATCCAAGTATGATCCAATAAAAGAAGATGAAATCCAAGAGTCAGAGCTCACTCCTGAGCCAGAGTACTATGAGCCTGTTGAAACAGTTGATGTGCCAGGCCCTGAAAGCCAGAAGCACTTGGATCTCATGGAAGCAGATGATATACAGCATGAGGCCTTTGATAAGTACATTGCAGCTAGAGTATGCATCCCTCAAGGGGACCACAAGTCCTATGGCACAGTAAGGAGAAGAAAGAGAGATCAAGATGGTGAACTGGTTGGCAAGTCTAACAGTAATCCACTTCTGGACAGCTCTATATATGAAGTAGAGTTTGATAGTGGAGAGACCGAGGCTTACACTGCCAATATTATTGCCGAAGCTATCTATGCTCAGGTAGATGATGAAGGGTTCACACATTACTCTCTGGATGAAATCATTGATCACAGGAAAGACAGTACTGCAATGGCAAAGGAGGATGCTTATTACACCTCAAGCTCAGGCAAGAGATTACCTAAGAGAAGCACAAGAGGATGGGATATCTGTGTCAGGTACAAGGATGGCTCAACAGCTTGGATCCCACTCAGAGAAATGAAGGATGCTCACCCAATTGAGCTAGCAGAGTATGCCAAGAACAATGACCTGGAACAGGAACCTGCTTTCATCTGGTGGGTCCCATACACGCTCAGGAAAAGAGACAGAGTCATCAAGGCAATGAAGAAGAGATACTTCAGGAAGGACCAGAAGTATGGCATTGAATTACCCAAGACTGTCAAGAGAGCTCTAGAAATAGACAAGGAGACTGGCACAACCTTTTGGCAGGATGCTATCAGGAAGGAGATGAAAGCAGTCAGTGTTGCTTTTGAGATATTGCCAGAAGGAGCTCAAGCCCCAGTTGCACACACCAAGATCCTATGCCACATGATATTTGATGTCAAGGCAGACTTTACAAGAAAGGCAAGGTTTGTAGCTGGAGGCCACATGACAGATCCACCCTCATCCATCACCTATGCAAGTGTTGTCAGCAGAGAAAGTGTCAGGATTGCTTTTCTAATAGCAGCTTTGAATGGATTAGATATCATGGCAGCTGACATTGGCAATGCTTACTTGAATGCCCCAGCAAGAGAGAAGATATATTTTGTTTGTGGTCCAGAGTTTGGTCCAGAGATAGAAGGCAGGCTAGCAAGGATAGTGAGAGCACTCTATGGACTGAAGAGTTCTGGAGCTGCCTGGAGATCACACTTAGCCCAGACCTTAAGGGAATCACTTGAGTTCACTCCTTGCAAGGCAGATAATGATGTATGGTTGAGAAGAGCCAAAGCACCCAATGGTAGCGACTACTATGAGTATTTGCTTGTGTATACTGATGACATCCTGTGCCTCTCACTCAAGCCCAAGGAGATACTTGATTACCTTGACCAGCACTTTCTTTTGAAGCCAGATTCAGTTGGCCCTCCAAAGCAGTACCTTGGAGCCTCTATCGGGAAGTACAACTTCAATGCTCCTAAAGCAGAAGAAGATACCGGAGGAACTAACGGCGCGTCCGGTAGCGGCACCGGAGGAGTTAAAGCCGGAGCTGAAACCGACATAGAGATAGCGCCGGCAACAG
>CAZNXI010000389.1:0-1636 GCA_964577005.1 uncultured Rheinheimera sp. | reverse complement strand
AAATCACTGGCTGGGGCGATGCTGCTGCGGCAAAAGCAGAAATTATGACATCCTTTGAACGCGCTAAGAAATAACAGCGTAGCGTGAAACAACAGCCAGCTAATGCTGGCTGTTGTTATTTGCAACCACCTTGATAATTCTCAAGAAACTGCTTAAGTTCTGCTGCTGGCATGGGCTTAGCAAAGAAAAACCCTTGCACCTCATCGCAGCCCATTTTCTCAATAGCCGCTAACTGCTCAGCTGTTTCAACGCCTTCAGCAATAGTCGACAGGCCGATACGTTTTCCTAAGTTAATAATGGTTTCGGCAATCAACCCACCGCCTGCTTCAGTCACATCACTGACAAAAGCCCGATCAACCTTGATACGATCTAGGGGTAATTTCTGTAAATAGTTTAGCGAGGAAAACCCAATACCAAAGTCATCAATAGCCACTTTTATACCGAAACTTTTCAGCTTGTGTAACGCGGCTATCACCATCTTGGGTTCATCCATAACCACCGATTCGGTAATTTCCAGCTCCAGTAAATGTGGCTTAATTTGATAACGGCTAACGGTATCTATCACGGATTGTACAAAATGCACTGAGCGGAATTGTGGCATAGACACATTCACCGCAATTCGCAACTCAGCATAACCTTGCGCGGATAATTGTTGGATCTGCCGACATGCCTGCTCTAATACCCAAAGTCCTATATCCACAATCAACCCAGAGTATTCCGCCAAAGGAATAAATACCGCTGGCGAAATAAACTGCCCTGGCTGGTGTGGCCATCGCAGTAACGCTTCCAGCCCCACCACACGATTGGTTTTTAAGCAAAGCTGCGGTTGATACCAAAGCTGTAATTTGTCTAACGCAAAATCAGCCCGCAACATTCTTAACATGGTTAAGCGCTCGCTAACTTCCTCTTCCATCTCAGGTTGATAATACTGATGATGCACCCCTAAGGTCTTCTTCGCTTTGTTAAGTGCAATATAGACATGCTTCATAATGACCATGCCTTGCTCGGCCGAGTCGCGCAGCCGGCAGATGCCAAAGGTCGCATTCACCTGTAAGCTATGTTCAAAAGCCTGAAACGGATTAAGGAATACTTCACGCAGACGCTCTGGCGTTAGCTCATCTTCAGGGCCCACTAATGCAAAGACATCAGCACCAATGCGGCCAAGTTGTGAACTCGCGCCGAAATGCTCAATCAAGCGCAGTGTGATGGCAATAAGCAGCTCATTCCCCACTTCCTGGCCTAAACCATCGTTGACATCCGAAAAATGATCAACATCAACCAGTACGGCAACCATATGATCGGGTTCAAACCGCCGGGTATCTTGCAAGATCTGGATAAATTCGTTGCGATTAGGGGTTTTAGTAAGAGGATCAATATAGGCAGCATGCTTTAGTTGTTGAAATAATGCGACATTTTCATAACCAATGGAAATATTACTGAGAAAAACTTCAATCAGCTGTTTATCGGCCTCTTCAATTGGCCGATTGGTTTCAATATACACTGCGGCATTATGCTTTTCATTTCCTAAATAAAGCACCGTATCCTGATCAGTAAAAATATGGCGTTTACCCGACAAACAGAGGTTAATTTGCTGAATAATACGGGTATTATCCAATCGGTCTAGCTGACACTTAAT
>CAZNXI010000388.1:0-1647 GCA_964577005.1 uncultured Rheinheimera sp. | reverse complement strand
TTAGATGTTAAGTTCCGTTTATGGCAAGAAAGCCAATATTTACCGCAAGTCGCGGTAGGTTTTCGCGATTTTGGTGGCACAGGTTTATTTGAAAGCGAATTTGTTAGCTTAAGCAAAGCCTTGGGCGACTTTGACTTTCACCTAGGCTTAGGCTGGGGTTACTTAGGCACTGCTGGTAATATCAAAAACCCATTTTGTGAGTTCCGCGACAGCTTTTGTACTCGCCCAGGTGGTACCAGCGGGCGTGGCGGTAAAATTGAGTATCAAAAGTACTTTAAAGGCTCTGCCTCGTTGTTTGCTGGGGTTGAATATCAAACACCATGGCAACCTTTAGTGTTAAAGTTAGAATATGAAGGTAATAACTACCTTGACGATTTTGCTGGAACTTTACCGCAAGACAGTCGTTTTAACTTTGGAGCCGTGTACCACTGGAAAGATTTTGTATTCGACTTAAATTACCAACGAGGTAATACGCTGGGCTTTGGGGTGCACTATGCGTTTAATATGCACAATATTAATCAACTTAAGATAAAACCTGCTAAGTTAGAAGTACCTGAGGATCGTTCAGATATACCTCTAAATATCAATTTTAATACCTTAACGAAAAACCTTTATTTTAATGCAGGCTATTTACCCAGAGGGATCCACTTGGATTCTGATAAAGGGGTGTTCTACCTGTATGGCCAGCAAATTATTTATAGGGATGATGTTGAGGCCACAGAGCGTATTGCTAGGGTTATTAGCAACCAGTTACCTGCCAATATTGAGACAATTAGGGTAGTAGATTATGGTAGTAATATGCCACAGGTTGAAAAGGTGATAGATGTTGACGCCTTTGTTGAAGCCACTACCTATGGCAAATTAGAAACCGATATTCGCTCTACTTATGTTAGGCAACAACCTGCAGCTGAAAGCATTAACAGTGTTAAGCTTAGCCAAGATCAAGGTTTTTATACTGGGGCTGAGACATTCTGGATACAGTCTTTTGGTAATCCTGAAAAGTTCTATATGTATCAGGGGGGCTTTTTCTTCGGTGGCGGTTACCGCTTTAATAACCAGTTTAGTGTTAACAGTACCGCTAAATTAACCTTATTAGAAAACTTTGATGACTTTAACTTTAAAGTTGATGGCTTAGAGTCCTCATTACCTCGCGTAAGAACCTTTGTGCGGGAATATGTTACGCGCAGTAAGTTAGGTGTAGAAAACCTTTATGGCCACTGGCAAAAAGAAATTGCGCCTGCTTTATTTGCACAAGCTTATGGCGGTTATTTAGAGACCATGTATGCCGGCGCTGGTGCTGAGCTGTTGTATAGGCCTGTGGATAGCACTTTGGCTGTGGGAATTGATCTTAACTATGTACGGCAGCGCTCGTTTGAAAATGCTTTTGGCTTGTTCGATTACAAAACGCTAACAGGGCATGTTAATGTGTACTGGCAGCCCAGCTTTTTACCTGATACCCGTTTAACCTTTAATATCGGTCAATTTTTGGCAAAAGATAAGGGGGTTAACGTTGACTTCGCTAAACGTTTCGATAGTGGCATGATTGTCGGTGCTTATGCGGCCATTACCAATGTTTCGGCAGAAGAATATGGTGAAGGCAGTTTTACCAAAGGCTTTTATTTGTCTATTCCATTTGATGTATTTTCT
>CAZNXI010000387.1:659-1653 GCA_964577005.1 uncultured Rheinheimera sp. | reverse complement strand
ACCGTTGTCGGTGTTACTGCAGCGGTAGCCGCAGCTATCATTGCTAATGCCAACGATAACGGTGTTATCATTGATGACGGTACCGAACAAGAGTTTATCTTAGTGTGTAACCAAGGTGATGGTGAACCAGTTGATGGTATCTGTACCAACAACAGCACCACAGTAACGGTAACAGGTACTGGCACCGCCACAAGTACTATTACAGTTCCTGTAGTAACTACCTACCCAGGTCAGCTTGTACCTAAGCCATAATTGATTGCTGAAAAAGCCGCCTACGGGCGGCTTTTTTTTCTGTAAATTCATAGGTAGTTTAAGATGCGCTTCGCTAAGTGTCTTTTTTTGTTTTTAACAATGTGTTTTCTGACATCTTGTTCCGGTACGTATCGCTCTTATGTCGATATGTTTAAAGTGGCATTAACCCCAAGCAAAGATAATGTACTAACTTTTGGTCAGATATCTGCTGCCTCTCATGATTTTTTATATTTACGCTATGGCGATTTGCCCCAGGCTGCGCTTGGTTTAAGGTTTATCGAAAATAATCAATTGAAGTGGCTTTCAGCAGATAATGCGCTTGTAGTTACTGAGCATGGTCGTATTGTTAAAACCCTTGGTTTAGCCAATGATTTACTTTTTATTACCAACTTAGTGAATGATCCTTTAAAGCAGCCGCGTGATAATGCGCAGTGGTTAAGAGCAACCGATTGGCAGTCTGGTGAATTTGGTTATGCGATGCGCTCAACCTTTACCCTCGTATCTAACGAGCAGCTACACTTTTTCGGGCACAGCATTGCGGTCACGCGTGTAGTAGAGCAAGTTACCCTGTTAGATAAACCACCTTATTGGCGCTTTGATGAAACTTGGCAAAATACTTATTGGGTAAACACTGCCAATGGTGAGATCATTCAAGCAACACAGCAGTTAGCACCAGGTTTACCTGCTTTTGAATTAGTCTTTATTACTGAAGTTGTGCGACATTTTAATCGCCAAGGTATAG
>CAZNXI010000387.1:0-649 GCA_964577005.1 uncultured Rheinheimera sp. | reverse complement strand
TTATGATCCTGAATTTATTGCGGGTAGTGAAGCTACCCAATAAGCTATGGCTGAAACCCTTATTAGTAGGCGTTGTAGTTGCACCTTTATTTACCCTTAATGCTGCTTCTGCTGCTGTATCGGTAACCATTAACCAAACCACCTTTGAATTTGCTAGCTCCCCTCGGTTGGCTGAGGCATTAGCCCCTGTAGCACTCGATACGGCTTGGTATTGGCCTGCCGCTAAGGTGTTTCGTTTAAATACGGCTGTGCCAGAGCAGCAACGCCAGCAAGTGTTAGCTGAAATTGCGCGTTTAGCAGAAACCGCATCTCCAGATTTAGCGGTAGTGTTGGCGCAGTTGGCCATGGATATCCGGCAATGGCAATTAGGCGAACGAGTTTTAATACCGGTTGATTTTGATTTGGCTCGGATTAACCTAGCTGCTAACCCACGGTTTGAAGCTGGTCAGTATGCGATACAACTAGTGGCAAGACCTAGTAATGTACAGTTATTTGGTGCTGTGCAGCGTACTGTGCAAACCGCTCATCTTGGCGCCCAACCTGTTACAGCTTATCTACAAGCTACTGTGTTAAGTGATTTAGCGCATAGCCAGCGATTATGGCTAATACAGCCCTCTGGCACAGTAGTAAAAGTAGACACCTTTAGTGC
>CAZNXI010000386.1:0-1658 GCA_964577005.1 uncultured Rheinheimera sp. | reverse complement strand
ACTTCAGGCGCAATACCGCTCTGTCCGAAAAAAGGATTATCTGGCGGCGCTTTACCATCTTCCGTTAGCCGCACGATTTTACCAAGATGATTGGCTTTATCTTGCGCCTGCTCACGATAATCAAAACCATCACCCAGTGTGAGCAATAAACTATGATCTGGCAGCAAGGCAATACGACCACCGTAATGTGCGGCACCTTGACGATCGGGTTGTGCATGAAAAATTGGCCGAATCGCGCTTAAGCCCTGCTCGCTCCAAATGGCGCTCGCTAAACAGGTGCTATTAGCCTGTAACTTACCGCAGGCATAACTGAGGAACAGTTTACCCGTTTGCGCAAAATCCGCGGCCAGATGAATATCTAATAAACCACCCTGCGCGGCGACAAACAAATTAGGTAGCTCGACCTGCACTCGACTGAGCAAGTCGCCTTGCGCCGACAGGTGCACCAATTGCCCCGTTCTTTCAGTAACTAAAAAGCCGCCTTCAGGCAAGAACGCGACACTCCAAGGAAAGTCTAAATCTGTCGCGACTTTTTCTATCTGCGGCGTCTGCGCAGCATAAAGTGGTAAGCTTAAAGTCAGAGCTAATACTAAGGCGCGCATCATGAGGTTCTCCGCTGGTAAGCATTAAAGTAAAACAACATAACCGCTGCCCCACTACAACTGATTAAAAGTAACGTGCCAATAGTGCTACGATTAAGTGCTATTAGGGTTGGCATAGGAACAAAATGGTTAATTAGCAGCAAAGCCAGCCAAGTTGCTAGCACCGTGACGCCAAAACTGGCAGGCAATAATGAGAGTTTGATTAAGCGTCTCAAAAAGCGGGTTGCTAATACGCTAAGCAGCATAATAGGCAAAAAAATAGCCGCGAGTATTGGCATAAAATTAACTAAATCAAAGCCAATGGTACTAAACCACAGCCTTACAGGCACAGCACCGATTAAATTGACAATAGCAAAGAGATTAAAGACACTTTGCAGCACAGAACCTAATATCGCTGCCGCTAAGACGGCCAAGACAAACCACAATGTTGTTTTCAATTTTGCTCCAGCTTTCCGGGTTATTCACTTTCAAAATAAAATGTTGTTAAGCTTGCATAGCAACCTTGTTTCACCGAGTATTACGTTAGGGTATTTGCTTTAGAAACTCAACTTTATCTGTTGCAGGTAATATTTTTACGTCTTTGAAACTGCTAAGATCACCCCCCTAACAGATCTGATGCTAACCCGCCGCCGTAAGGCCACTTTTTAAGATAAAGAGAGTAAAAACGACTATGGGTTTTATCAACACCAAAGATTTTAGCCACGCTCAAGCCGATAAAATTGGCGTCTTATTGACCAATCTTGGTACCCCCGATGAACCAACCCCAAAAGCCTTAAAACGCTATTTAAAACAGTTTTTATCTGATCCTCGTGTGGTGGAAGTGCCGCGCTTGTTATGGTGGTGCATTCTAAATGGGGTGATCTTAAATATCCGGCCGCGTCGCTCTGCGAAAGCCTATGCGACGGTGTTTACCGAGCAAGGTTCGCCGCTGATGTTTCATACCGTGCAACAAACACAAGCAGTGCAAGCAGCACTAAAAGAGGCTGGCCACGAAAATATCGTGGTAGACTTCGCCATGCGCTACGGTAACCCAAGCTTTGCCAGTGCCATCGAGCG
>CAZNXI010000385.1:0-1660 GCA_964577005.1 uncultured Rheinheimera sp. | reverse complement strand
TGGACGCACAACAGTTTCTGGCGGCGTTTGGGCATATTGCGAATGCGCCAGGGGGAGTGGGGCGGTTGCGGGAGTTCATTCTGGCATTGGCTGTGCAAGGCCGCCTAGTGTCACAAGACGAGTCAGAGGAGCCAGCGGTTAAGCAATTGGAGCGCATCAAGGTCGCCGCTTCGACTAAGGCTCCTTCGGGACGGCGCAGGAAGTCGCCTCCCCCTCGGCACGTCGCCCCCGTGTCTACATCTGAATTGCCGCGTGGTTGGGTTACAGTGCGCCTCTGTGATCTCGTAAGGGTTCTGAACGGACGCGCCTATTCCAAGTTCGAACTGCTTGAGTCGGGGACACCTGTCCTACGTGTAGGAAACCTCTTCACTTCGACCCATTGGTATTATTCAGACTTGGAGCTCGAGGCCGAGAAATACTGTGACGAGGGAGACCTGCTTTACGCGTGGTCAGCTTCCTTTGGCCCGTTCATATGGCAGGGCGGTCGTGTCATCTACCATTACCATATCTGGAAACTCGACCTGCTGAATTGCGAAGAGCTAGACAAGCGATTCCTCTACACATGGTTGCTTGAGAAAACACACGAGATCAAGGCCGCTGGACGTGGCATCTCAATGGCGCACATGACCAAGGAGAAGTTTGAGCAGCTTGCGATAGCACTTCCGCCAAAGCAGGAGCAATCCCGCATCGTCGCCAAGTTTGATGAACTGATGGCCTTGTGCGACACGCTGGAAGCGCAGCAGCAGGCTCGCCGCAAGCTGCAGGCCAACCTGCGCCAGTCCACCCTGCAGGCCGTCGCCAGCGCCAGCCCGCACGAATTGCCAACCGCCTGGGCACGCCTGGCCGACAATTTCAGGCGGCTGTTTTATACGCCGGAGGATGTGGCGGAATTGCGAAATTCAATTCTAGATTTTGCTGCTAATGGGTTTTTATCTGAGCCAAAAGCTGAAGATTGCGATCCCTCGGCGATTCTCAGTCAGGCAAGCCTTCAGCAAGAGGCAGAATTTTCTGTCAGAGAGCTTAGAGAAATTAATGCGCTGCCTGAGCCGACCTATAACAATAGGCGTATCCGGACTGTGTTGGGCCGCATTGTGAAGCTGGTTTCTGGGCAGCACCTCTCGCCTGAGGAATATAATACCCGCCAGGATGGAATTCCGTACATAACTGGTCCCGCTGAGTTTAGTGATCGTACACCTTCTCCCGCCAAATGGACAACTGAGCGCAGGGCTGTTGCAAGAACTGGTGATGTTCTCATAACGGTCAAGGGTTCCGGTGTCGGAAAAACAGCGCTCTGCGATCTTGAAGAGTTGGCGATAAGCAGACAGCTAATGGCCATTCGAGCTTTGGCGACTTTGAATCGAGGCTACCTGTCGGTCTGCATCGACTCGGCAGAGAGGAGTTTCCAAAAGCAGAAGTTTGGAATTGCAATTCCAGGTATCGGTCGACACGAAGTGCTTGCATTACCTGTGTTGTTGCCAAGCCCCGAAGAGCAGGCTCGTATCGTTACGCGCGTGGACGAGTTGATGCGTCTCTGTGACTCGTTGGAATCTCAACTACGCAATTCGAACGAAGTAGCAAGTCGATTTTCAGTTGCAGCCATCGCTAGCCTCACCGGCATCGCGGTCGAACAAGACGAGGAACCCATGAAAGCCCCGCAAAC
>CAZNXI010000384.1:0-1665 GCA_964577005.1 uncultured Rheinheimera sp. | reverse complement strand
GCAAATGGTGGCCAATCCGGCGCAGTCTCATCGCATGCTCAGCGCCCAGGAGCAGGCGCAGTTGGCGGCGTGGCAGGGTACGACAGCGGCGTACCCGCAGGGGTGCTTACATGAGTTGGTGGAGCAGCAGGCACAGGCGAGCCCGTCGTCAGTGGCACTGGTGCAAGGTGATACGCAGCTCAGTTATGCGCAGTTAAATGCGCAAGCCAACCGTTTGGCGCGTTATCTGCGCGCAGAGCGCCAGGTACACAGTGAAACGCTGGTGGGTATTTGTATGCCGCGCAGCCCGCAGCTGATAGTGGCGATACTGGCGGTGCTCAAGGCAGGCGGCGCTTATGTGCCGCTGGACCCTGATTACCCGCAGGAGCGGCTGGAGCATATGGTAGCTGATGCGGGTTTGACGACGGTGCTGACGCAGGAGGCTTTGTTAGCAGACTGGATGTCAGGCGCAGGTTGCGTTGTGCTGGACAGTGAGTCGGTGCAAGGGAGTCTGTCCGGTTATGAGCAGGACAACCTGAAGCTGGCGTGTCAGCCAGAGCAACTGGCGTATGTGATATACACCTCAGGCTCCACCGGTACGCCCAAAGGCGTGATGGTAGAGCATCGTAATGTGGTGTCGCTGGTGCGAGGTACGGACTATGTTGAGCTTAACGCCGATAGCGTCACCCTGCTACATTCGCCGGTGTCTTTTGATGCCGCCACCTTCGAGATTTGGGCAGCGTTATTAAACGGCGGCCGGTTGGCGGTGCATCAGGGCAATTCCGCGGATGTTGAGGCACTGGCAGGCAGTGTTGAGCGATATGGCGTAACGACGTTGTGGCTGACAGCAGGTCTGTTTGATTTGTTTAGTGATGTGATTTCGCAGCCTTTACCGCAGCTGCGCCAGTTACTAGTGGGTGGCGACATCGTCAACCCGGTTGCGGTAAACATGATGCAACAGCGCAATCCGCAATTGCAGTGTATCAATGGTTATGGTCCGACCGAGAATACCACCTTCAGTACAACTTACCTGATGGCGCAGGCTAAGGACAGCGCAGCACTGCCAATAGGGCGGCCACTGACAAACCGGCAAGCTTATGTACTGGATAGCCAACAGCAGCGAGTGCCGGTGGGAGTCAGTGGCGAGCTGTATGTAGGTGGCGCGGGTTTAGCGCGGGGCTACCTGAACCGTGCAGAGCTGACGGCAGAGCGGTTTATTGCTAACCCGTTTGCGCCGAAGGGCAGTGCAGAGCGGCTATACCGTACGGGCGATATGGTGCGCTGGCGTGAAGACGGCCAGCTGGAATATCTGGGCCGCAATGACTTCCAGGTGAAGGTGCGTGGCTACCGGATAGAGCTTGGCGAGATAGAAAGTGCGCTGCAATCGCAGGAAGGCATAGCCGAAGCGTTGGTACTGGCGCAGGACACGGCGGCGGGCAAGCAGCTGGTGGCGTATTACCGGGCAGAGCAGAGCGTGAGTGCGGATGTGTTGCGTCAGCGGCTGTCGGAGCGGTTACCGGAGTATATGGTTCCGGCGTACTGGATGGCGTTGGAGGTGTTTCCGCTAACGGCCAATGGCAAGGTAGACCGCAAGGCGTTGCCACAGCCGCAGGTGGGATCTCAAGGCGAATACGAGGCACCAGAGGGTGAGACGGAGCAAGCCCTGGCGCAGTTGTGGCAGCAACT
>CAZNXI010000383.1:0-1669 GCA_964577005.1 uncultured Rheinheimera sp. | reverse complement strand
AGCTTATCTAAAAAAGCGGGATTAACTTTTATAAAATGACCTGTCGCATCGATAATACACATTAGATTATCTGATAAGGCGAAAAAACGATCTAACTCTTCCTGTGATTGCTGTAACTTCTGATGTTGCAAACACGCTCGAAGTTGATAACTAAAGTGCTCGCAAAGCTGGCGTAATTCATACTGAAAAATGGTCGGCAAGTCATTATGTTTTATACATAATATGCCATAACCTGATAGGGTATAAGCGTATACCTTTCCGCTGTCTAAGGTAGCGATTAACTCACCGCTTGCTTGGTTATAGTGAGTTAAACTGGTAGCAAATTGCGACAATCCAGAATGGCGAGGGAGCTCTTTTACTAGCACGTAATCTTGATAAAAAATGGGATCTATTTCGAACACCGCGACAGCTTTGCAAGCAAGTTTGCGTAATAATACCGGTAAAAATTGCTTAAACTGTTTTTCTAAACTTAATTCATGCCCTATGGATAACAGCAGTTCCAGCAAGATATCACGCCATTGGTCTTGCAGTTGTTCTGGCATATTACTGCTCCGGAAATAATGCCACTACTGCTGTTTTATTATAAAACTCTAAATAGTCTTGGCCATTATTGGCAATTTCACCTAAGGTTAACGCGCCAACCATGGGTACTTGTTGAATGCTGACATTCGTAAGCTCACGATCAAATTGTTGCTCCATAAACAGCACCCGAGAAATACAGTCAATAAATAACTGCCATTTGATTGGCGTTTTAGCAGGCAAACTGGCTAGCGCTCGCGTCTTTGCCTCTGCTGCTGCTGCGGGCAAGGACTCTAAATCGCCCGTTAGAATATGCACAAAACTACCTTGGGGTACATCGCCAACACAGATTAAATGTTTGTCTTGGGTAATAATAGGATCTCGGACAACTAACTCAGCATTAACTTTAGTAATGCCAAAAGGGTAGGCTTTTGCTATACCAAAGAAATTTTGCTCGGTTATTGATAACTGAGCATGTTGCTTAATAACCTCTTGATAGACATCAAATGCCGGCTGCCAATTTAAACTAATAATAGTATTCCCTTTTGATTCTGTAACCCGATATGCTTCAGTTATAGGCTTCCAACCATGTGCCACCCCAACTCCGGTGGTTTGTACCGTCATACCTAAAATCGCAATATCTTGCTGCAAACCGCCATTAGTAATAATACAAGGGCTTTGCTGTAATGTTAAAGACCCCGCGCCACCACCAATAAAATTAATGTCTAAACCAAAATGATTGAAAAGTTGATCAATCAATAACGCACAACCTTGAGCAAGACCATCAGTAAAAACTAATAGAGTATTCTTAGCATAAACATCAGGAAAATTCTGCTCCAAAGCATCCACTATGGTCGTTTCTAGATTATCTCCTAATGGTAATATCTGGATTTGCAGCGGGCTGGTTAAACCGACCAAGATAGCCCCTGTAGTTTGGCATGTTTTTTGGTTGATAATTTGTGGAAAGATACCTCCGATAATCGGCTTACTAAAAGCTTGTAGAGGCCCATCTAACTGCAATTTACTCCAACCATTGCCTTCAGGTAATAAAACCAACACGGAAGTAACAGCAGGATGCTGCTCATAATCAATCAAAGCCTGACAAAATGCAGAGAAATCTGAACTTTTCAAACAGGTAATATGCATTTTT
>CAZNXI010000382.1:0-1672 GCA_964577005.1 uncultured Rheinheimera sp. | reverse complement strand
TAGATGTTCGCAATCGATAAAAAAAACACCACATTCAAACAGCTTTCGTTCGTTATATTCATGCGCTAGCTTTTTTACTAAAGACGTTTTACCCAAGCCTCCAGTACCCAAAATAGTAAGGAATTCATTTTGTATTTGTGCTTCAAAAAGCTTTCTGCTGATTTCTTCTAGGTCTTGTTTACGGCCGATGAACTTTGCTACTTCATCTCTAGATAATTCCGCCGGTAGTTTATTTGTTGTCACCAACCACTTACCGTCAAAGGATTTTATCTTGTAACCCAAAGTAAATTCGCTGCTATTGCAAATAAGGCAAGTATTTTCGAAATTTGAGAATGACTGCTTCTTAAATAACTGAAACCAAAGACTCTTTAAATTACTGACGG
This sequence comes from uncultured Rheinheimera sp., assembly GCA_964577005.1. Classification (GTDB taxonomy): domain Bacteria; phylum Pseudomonadota; class Gammaproteobacteria; order Enterobacterales; family Alteromonadaceae; genus Alishewanella. The sequence continues at coordinate 1,289 of CAZNXI010000382.1, read as the reverse complement.
ATAAGAGCTCAGGGATAAAAATAATTGGCAGTGTGATATCATTTAAAGCTTCTTGAGAGGGTAGTTGATCACAAACAATGACTATTCCTTTGAGATCATCTAGTGCGATGTTATCTTCTAATTCGTTTAAAGGGATTCGCTCACTACCACACCATTCGTTTTCAATAATTAGCTTATCATTTTTTATATGGCAAGCCAGCACAAGGTAGTTAAACTCACTTAATGATTGTAAATTGGCTAATGAAAGTGGAAGGCTTTCAATGTCATAAGGTGGATTTTTTTTAAGTTCTTTTTCAACAGTGGTAAAGTCACCAAGTATTTGACCAAAGGGCTTGGCACTTAAATAAGCTATTGTTGGTTTATTCTCTATTGTTGATTTCTGTTCAAATGCAGAGTCACTTTCTGGAGGAGTCGTTTCTGCTTTTAGTGAGACGATCTCGTTAATTGTGTCGACCAAAGGTTGTCCGAAATCTGGGAATGTCAGTATTTCTATATTTTGTAAGTCTTTAAGTTTCAACCTAATTAACGGTTCTTCTTTTTGATGCACTAGCGCAAAATGTACAGTGGTATTACCAGCAAACAGATTATACTCTTTGTTCAATTCTGCTAATAACTCTGCGTCACTAAGGCTACAACCTATAAACAATATGCTTTGCGTTGCTAATGTAGAGTGTAGAACCTGCATAGCGGCTTTGTATTTGTTTTCGATGTAGAAATGTTTATAACTATCGAAAGTTAGTATCAATTCCTCAGGTTTATCTATGTGACCGTGCAGGTGCCAGATCATTTTTTGATCAGTATTTGAGCGAAATGTATTTAATGTTGCGCCTGAAGAATTAGTAATAATTTTTGTATTTGAAGCCTCTGAAGTATGCTTTAGTACGTTGTCATAATTCAATGTGATCAATCGATTACTGAGTCGCCATAATGCAGTTGGTAACGCTAAGCTAATTGGGTCAAGCTTGTTTAGATCCGGATTAAATTGCGATTCAAGAAATTGAAACCAACGTTCACCTTTGAGATGTTTTTTTGCTACTTCAGCAGCTTCCAGTAACATGCGTTCACCAACTGCTTGGTTAACTAGTTCGGTAATATCAGGTTTAAGTTCCTTGGCTGCTCTTTGCAGTAACTCTGACCAACTGGGAAAAACCCCGTCGCCATTTTTATCTTTTATTGACATAGATACACCAGCACCAACTAGCGGTATCAGTTTACCAGTTGTTATGGCTTTTTTTAGATAAAGGTTAGACGCTATTAGTGACATGGTATATTCCAAAACCTATTGATTA
>CAZNXI010000381.1:0-1679 GCA_964577005.1 uncultured Rheinheimera sp. | reverse complement strand
TGGTCATCGATGGCGCTAAAGGCGTTGAAGATCGCACCATTAAGCTGATGGAAGTCACTCGGCTGCGAGATACACCCATTATTACCTTTATGAATAAGATGGACCGCGATATTCGTGATCCAATTGATTTACTTGATGAAGTGGAAAGCGTTTTAAAGATCGCCTGTGCACCGATAACCTGGCCAATTGCCTCGGGTAAAGAGTTTAAGGGCGTTTATCATATTCTGCGTGATGAAGTGATTTTGTATAAATCCGGTATGGGGCACACCATTCAGGAACTCGATATTATCAAAGGCCTTAATAATCCTGAGCTGGATCAGCGTATTGGTTATTATGCCCAGCAGCTGCGTGATGAAATGGAACTGGTGCAAGGCGCTAGCCATGAATTTGATCGCGAGTTGTTTTTAAAAGGTGAGTTAACACCGGTTTTTTTTGGTACCGCTTTAGGTAACTTTGGCGTTGACCATATGCTGGATGGCTTAACCGACTGGGCACCCGCTCCGCAAGCTCGCGCTACTGATACTCGTACCGTCGAGCCGAGCGAAACCAGTTTTAGCGGTTTTGTGTTTAAGATCCAGGCAAATATGGATCCGAAGCATCGCGATCGCGTGGCCTTTTTACGGATTGTTTCAGGTAAATATGAAAAAGGTATGAAAGTTCGTCATGTGCGTATTGGCAAAGATGTGCTGATTCCACAGGCGCTTACTTTTTTAGCCGGTGATCGTGAGCACTTAGAAGAAGCCTATGCTGGTGATATTATTGGTTTACATAACCATGGCACCATCAAAATTGGCGATACCTTTACTACCGGCGAGAATATGCAATTTACCGGTATTCCAAACTTCGCCCCAGAGCTATTCCGCCGTATTCGGTTACGCGATCCGTTAAAGCAAAAGCAATTACTAAAAGGCTTAGTGCAATTATCAGAAGAAGGTGCTGTGCAGGTATTCCGGCCTTTAGATAATAACGATCTCATTGTCGGTGCGGTTGGGGTGCTACAGTTTGATGTAGTAGTGCATCGCTTAAAATCCGAATATAACGTGGATGCGCTGTACGAGAGCGTTAACGTTAGCACCGCTCGTTGGGTATATTCTGATGATGCTAAGGCCTTACAGGAATTCCAAAATAAAGCCAGTAATAACCTAGCGCTTGACGGCGGTGACAACCTTACTTACATAGCGCCCACCATGGTTAATCTTAACCTGGCAATGGAGCGGTATCCAAAAATCAAATTCTTTAAAACCCGTGAGCACTAACAGGTTAGGTCAATGAATATTAAACAACTTTTAACAGAGAAAACCCTAGCTGCTTTTGCGCAGTTGGGCTTACCCGAAGGCACTAACCCAGCGGTAACGCAAAGCACTCGCGTAGAGTTTGGCGATTACCAAATTAACGGTGCCATGGGCGCTGCTAAACAATTAAAAACCAATCCGCGCCAGTTAGCGCAGCAGTTGGTTGAATTGTTAGATCTTAGCGAGCTGGCCGATAAGGTCGAAATTGCTGGCCCAGGTTTTATCAATGTCACCTTAAAAGCCGACTGGCTAGCCAAACAGCTGAGTGTTGCCGCCACAGATACTCGCTTAGGCGTAAGTCAGAATCCGGCACCGCAAACCGTTGTTGTGGACTATTCAGCGCCTAATCTAGCGAAAGAAATGCACGTTGGTCATTTACGCTCAACC
>CAZNXI010000380.1:0-1680 GCA_964577005.1 uncultured Rheinheimera sp. | reverse complement strand
ATATAACCGCAAAATAACATCCTTGTGTTAAATCCTGAACTTCAGTGCTTCATCAAAACGTGATCTAAAAAACAGGCGTAACGCCACGACGTAGAACAAGGCACCTATCAATATCATGATTATCAGCCGGGGTAATAACACCAGTTCTGACAATACCGTTTGTTGCATACCGAACAATAAACACACCATGCCTGATGATAACAGTAATGGCGGCCAGACTGCCATAATAATAGCTTTAGTGCTGATACCAGCACGAGATGTGCAAAGGTAGATGGCAAACAGAAAAAAGAGCGGGGTGATAACCAACCAGGCTGCGGCTAATGCATTTATGCCGTACCTTGCAGTCACTGAAACAGCGATTACTGTTAGCAGTAACGAAAAGCAAATATGAATTAACCCCGTGCCAGGAAAGCCTAGTGCCTTTAACAAGGGTGTAAACAGATTTGAAATAATGCGCAGCGGTATGGTCAGCAATATCAACTGCAGCGGCAATACCGCATTACGCCAGTGTGTGCCCAATACCAATTGCACCAATTCATCTGCGGTGGCGGCAAAGCCGTAAAATAGCGGAAAGCAAAACAGTGTGATAATACGCAGCATATAGCTAAATATTTGCTGGTACTTTTCTTTATCATTACTTATGGCCGCATACATCGGATAAGCCACTTCGTTGATCAATGGCATGGCCTTTGTCATTGGCATTAAAGCCAGATGCATGGCTACGGCATAGTATCCTAATTGATTTGTATCAATAAATTTGGCAGCAATTAAAATATAAACAGCGTAAACAGTGCGCCGGTAGCCATCAGTGTCAGGCCAAACTTTAATGCTGGCAGCATATCGCTGAAGTCAAAACGTGGCAGGTAGAAGCGACGTAAAGTGATGTTATAACCCACAGCACGGATAAAAATAACGACCACATTGGCCACTATCAGTGACCAAAAACCAAAACCATAAAACGCCAGTAGCAAGGCAAGCGCGCTGCTGCTCAAGGTGGCGGCAAAGTCGATTTTAGAGCGACTTTTAAAATTCATCTCTCTGGCCAGCAGGTTAGATGAAACCGTGATCCAGGGCATAACCAGAAACACCGTTGCGGTGAGGTACAATACATACTCTAGCGCTGGCTGTTGGTAAAACTGGGCGATGCTGGCGGCAAAACTCACTTGCAATACGGCAATAGCGCCGTTGAGCAATAGCAGTAAGTTCAGGATCTTGCGGATGTAATTGTCATCAAGTTGCTTTTGGCGTATTAGTACGTCGCCCAGCCCGGCGCTGGCAAATTGCAACGCCAGCATTAGTACCATTTCTGCAATAGCAACTATGCCGTAATCGGCAGGGGTGAGTAAACGAATAACAAAGAGTGATGCCAGCCAGGTAAACAACTGTGACAGCAACCGTAAGCTTAATGTCCACCTGAACGCCGTACGTGCGCGTTTGGATATGCTATCCATGCAATCCTCTTGAAGTATTTCGCCGCTACTAATCGACGACGCAACATAGTAACGCCAGATTAGGCAAAGTGAAAGCCGGTTGCAAACTTATAGTGGCTTTAGTGGTTTTTTTCGCTACTATAATGCTGTAGCAAACAGGCAGCAAGGTTATCAGGGATGGTTAGCATGAAGGTGAAATATTTCCTTATTACGGTTATTTTTGCTCTACCTATGGTGGGGTATGCTTTTG
>CAZNXI010000379.1:0-1690 GCA_964577005.1 uncultured Rheinheimera sp. | reverse complement strand
AGTGAAACTGCAACTGCCTACCACAAAGTTAATAAAAGTGTCATAAAAGCCATTAACGCTCAAGACCAACACAATTCCTTTGCAATCAGGCCGTGATTGAGACTTTTTAGCCATGCTGTAACGCAATAAAAAATGGGGAGCTAGACCCTGCTAAAACGGCTGTGGGTACTGTTGTAAAAATGCTGATACCTCGGCTTTCACCTCCGCATTTAACTCAAGAGCAAAAGCACTTAAGTTTTCTCGCAGTTGCTCTGTACTGGTCGCGCCAATAATGGTGGAGGTGACGCCATCTACCTGATTAACCCACGCCAAGGCAAGTTGCGCCGGGCTTAACTGCAACTGTGCAGCCAAATCAACAAAAGCGGCGATAGCGGTATTAGACTGTGGCGTATCACGGAACAAGCCATTGCGCTGCACTAGACCCCAACGACTGCCCTCTGGCCTGGCGCCACCCAAATATTTGCCGGTAAGGGCCCCACCCGCCAAAGGCGACCAAGGCAAATAGGCCACATTTTCATGCTGGCACTGCTCAATCAGATAGGGCCAGTCTTTGGTATGCAGCGGGCCAAATTCATTTTGTATTGACACCATCCGCGGTAAGTTGTGCAGCTCACTCAGTTTCAAATATTGGCTAATCCCCCAAGGTGTTTCATTGGATAAGCCACAATGGCGAATTTTACCTTGTTGCACTAGCTTCGCTAAGGTGTGCAAGATCGCTAGAATGTCTTCTTGTTGTTGCTTGGCATCCACCTCAGAAAACGAAATTTGATTAACCGCATGCCGGCCAAAATGCGGCGAGCGTCGGTTTGGCCAGTGCAGTTGATAAAGATCGATATAGTCAGTGTTTAAGCGTTGTAGTGAACCTTCAACAGCTTGTACTAGGGTTTTGGGACAGATATCGCTGCCATGACGAATATGGTTAAGGCCATTGCCTGCCATTTTGGTGGCGAGCACCAGCTTATCGCGCTTTTCTTTGTTACGGCTAAGCCAATTGCCAATAATGTGCTCTGTCGTACCATAGGTTGCTGGCTTGGGTGGTATGGCGTACATTTCGGCGGTATCAATAAAATTCACACCGGCATCTAGCGCCATGGCCAGCTGCGCATCGGCGTCGGCTTGGGTATTTTGCTCGCCCCAGGTCATGGTGCCTAAGCAAACGCGGGATACGGTTAAGCCGCTGCTCCCTAGAGTAGAATACTGCATAGTGGTCTCTGCATTTGTTAAAACAGGCTGACTATAGCAGATTGATTCGTGTTTTGGTTCCAGATTAGTGGATCCGGTGGCTAAACGCGCTGCACTGAGCTTGAATCTAAGGTTTCTTAACGTTACGCAGATTCTAGATTGGAGCATACGGTGGCTAAACGCGCCGTACAAAGCTGCATTATGATGTTACATCTGGTGTCGCAGATTCAAGTCTGGAGCATCCGGCGGCCAATCACTCCGTACAACTTTCCTGGGGCACGCCGTAAATACTTCCATGTAGACTCCTCTTTGGCATCCATGCCAAAGACGTCCCCAGAAAAGTGTACTGCGCGCTTGCCACCTCGTTTCATATCGCTGTTACCTCAATTCAACTTGATGGCTCATTTTCGTCATTTAAGCCCTTGGCTGCGGTAGAATTTTTGTAACAGCAGCATGGATGCTGCGCAGGCTGAGTGGGCACAAGGACGGGATCCTCGAAGCCGGTGGA
>CAZNXI010000378.1:0-1720 GCA_964577005.1 uncultured Rheinheimera sp. | reverse complement strand
CTATAAGTTATTAGTCGAATAATCAGTTTGTTTTATGGTAACCGACGCAGGTTTCCACTTCATGTTTAGATCCTAAAATCACCGCTACCCGTTGGTGAATATCGGTCGGTACGATGTCCATAATACGTTCGTACCCGGTTGAACTGGCGCCACCGGCTTGCTCAACCAAAAAACTCATCGGGTTGGCTTCATACATCAAACGCAGTTTATCGGGTTTGGCGGGATCTTTAAGATCACGCGGATAAGCAAAAATGCCGCCACGACACAGTACTCGGTGCACATCACCTACCATAGCCGCTATCCAACGCATATTGTAATTTTTGCCACGTGGCCCTTCTTTACCTTGCAGCAGATCAGCAATATAACGCTGCATCTTAGGTTGCCAATAGCGCTGGTTTGACATATTAATCGCAAATTCGGCGGTGTATTTTGGGATTGTCGCCTGTTCTTCTGTTAATAAGAAGCCACCATAGGTTTTATCTAGGGTATACAAGCGGGTGCCTTTGCCGGTGGTTAAAGCCAGCATAGTGGAAGGCCCATATAATACATAACCGGCGGCTAATTGCGCAGTGCCTGGTTGTAAAAACTGGCTGGCATCGTCAGGTTCTTTATTGGCGTCGGCCGGTAAAATAGAAAAAATTGTGCCGATCAGGCTATTGATATCGGTATTGGAAGAGCCATCTAACGGATCGAAGGTCACCAAAAAACGGCCGCGCGGATTACCTGGTACGATAGTATCTTCTTCTTCCGAGCTGATTGCTTTGACAACACCGGTTTCCAGAATAACTTCTTTTAGTAATTCATTGGCAATAATATCGAGCTTTTTTTGAGTTTCACCCTGCACGTTTTCTGCTAAGGTAGAACCCAGGACACCGGCTAACTCGCCCTGACTAACCCGAAAAGCAATTTCGCGGCAGGCAGCTAATATGGTTTTAAGTAACGAGATCAGATCCGGATCTACGCCATCTTGTTGCAGTACGGGAGAGATGCGACGCATTGTTATAGGTCCTTTTTATTATCGGGTAAGAGGTGGCTGTAAGCAGCCTTGACTATTTTAAAGAATTTCTCACTAAATTGCAGTTTTCATCGCAGCTTTATCTGCTTTTGTTACAATAGCGGACAATTATTAAAAATAATGGTCGCCATGCTATGTTCATGCACTTTATTTTAGCCATGAGCTATTCCATTTCCAGCACGAGAGTAACCTAATGCATATTCATATTTTGGGTATTTGCGGCACCTTTATGGGCGGTATTGCTGCCTTAGCCAAAGCGCTTGGGCACCAGGTGACAGGCTCTGATCAACATGTCTATCCGCCGATGAGTACGCAATTGACTGAGCTAGGTATTCAGTTAACACCGGGCTATGATCCTAGCCAGTTAGAACCTGCGCCAGATTTGGTTATTATCGGTAATGCCTTATCTCGTGGTAATGCGGCGGTCGAATATGTGCTTGATCGCAACCTGCCTTATACCTCTGGTCCACAATGGTTATCCGAGCAATTATTACAGCAGCGTTGGGTGTTAGCGGTGTCTGGCACCCATGGTAAAACCACCACGGCCAGTATGCTGGCTTGGATTTTAGATTATGCGGGGTTGAATCCAGGGTTTTTAATCGGTGGCGTACCACAAAACTTCGATTGCTCGGCCCGTTTAGGGGACTCGCCGTTTTTTGTGATTGAAGCCGATGAGTACGATACGGCCTTTTTTGATAAGCGCTC
>CAZNXI010000377.1:579-1730 GCA_964577005.1 uncultured Rheinheimera sp. | reverse complement strand
CTGGTGGCTTGCCTGAGATATCGTAGACTACGCGGCTAATACCATTAATCTCGTTAATAATCCGATTCGACACCTTACCCAACAACTCATACGGTAAGTGCGCCCAGTGGGCTGTCATAAAATCGACGGTTTCAACGGCGCGTAACGAGACCACCCAATCGTACTTACGGGCATCGCCCATCACTCCCACCGATTTTACTGGCAGGAATACAGCGAAGGCCTGGCTGACTTTATTGTATAGATCGGCTTTATGCAGCTCTTCAATAAAGATGGCATCGGCACGGCGCAGAATATCGCAATATTCTTTTTTGATTTCGCCAAGTACCCGTACACCTAAGCCTGGGCCTGGGAACGGATGACGGAACAGCATATCGTACGGCAGACCTAACTCAAGGCCAACTTTGCGTACTTCGTCTTTAAACAGCTCACGCAGTGGTTCAACTAAACCCAGCTTCATATGCGCTGGCAAGCCGCCCACGTTATGGTGCGATTTAATCACATGGGCTTTACCGGTAGCTGAGCCAGCAGACTCAATCACATCCGGATAAATGGTACCTTGCGCCAGCCATTTAGCGTTTTCCAGTTTTTGCGATTCTTCGTCGAACACCTCAACAAAGACCCGGCCAATAATTTTCCGTTTAGCTTCTGGCTCGTTTTCACCCGCTAGGGCATCGAGGAAACGCTGCTCGGCATCTACCTTGATAATATTTAAACCAAAGTGATCACCAAACATATCCATCACCTGCTTGCCTTCGTTTAAGCGCAACAAGCCATTATCGACGAACACACAGGTCAGGTTTTTACCGATGGCACGGTGCAGTAACATGGCCACCACAGAGCTATCTACCCCACCGGATAAGCCTAAAATAACCTGATCATCACCAATTTGCTGCTTTAAGCGAATCACCGCATCTTCGATAATTGAAGCAGGCGTCCATAGCTTGTCACAACCACAGATATCCACTACAAAGTGCTCTAGCATGCGCAAACCTTGACGGGTATGCGTTACTTCTGGGTGGAACTGTACACCATAGAATTGGCGCGCTTCATCCACCATGCCGGCATGAGGACAAGTTGGCGTGCTGGCACAGGTGATAAAACCTGTTGGGATCTGTACCACTTTATCGCCGTGGCTCATCCAAACATCTAAC
>CAZNXI010000377.1:0-569 GCA_964577005.1 uncultured Rheinheimera sp. | reverse complement strand
AACAAGGCGTTACCATTACTACCAATATGATCTTCAATTTTGGCAAACAGATCGTTTTTGGCTATCACTTCAACCTGGGCATAACCAAACTCGCGCATATCCGAGCCTTGCACCTTACCACCCAGCTGCTCGGCCATGGTTTGCATACCATAGCAAATGCCTAATACCGGCACACCGGCTTCAAATACATACTGCGGCGCACGCGGGGAATTAGCTTCATGAACGCTTTCGGGGCCGCCCGATAAGATAATACCGGTTGGGTTAAACTCACGAATTTGCGCTTCGGTGACATCCCAAGCCCAAAGCTCACAGTAAACACCAATTTCGCGCACGCGGCGGGCGATAAGCTGGGTGTATTGCGAACCAAAGTCGAGGATTAAAATACGATGATGATGGATATTTTTGTTCATACTAACCTTTACAAAGTAAGCGGGCTGGCCATAAGCCAGCCCTGAAAGCCGAAAGCGGTTAACCTAACCGATAGTTGGGTGCTTCTTTGGTAATTTGCACATCGTGCACATGCGACTCGCCCATACCCGCAGCGGTGACTTTCACAAACTGTGGCTTGG
>CAZNXI010000376.1:1095-1731 GCA_964577005.1 uncultured Rheinheimera sp. | reverse complement strand
TGCGCAAGGCTGAGAGTTCAGATTTAGTCTGGGAAGAGTATCAGCGTAATCAGTTATAACAAATTGCTTAATTTCGTTCCGGCCACAACAAGCGTGGCTTCCACTGGACTGCCTACGCTGCGCTGTGGCAGCCCATTAGCAACGCGTTCTGCTAACACCTAAAAGCAGACATTAATGCCTGCACATTGAAATGTCTGCAATTGGCACACAGATGATCTTCACTATGAGCGAATAGCTGAATTTCAAGACAATGAATAACTGTTATGCCTAAAAGCTCATAGCGCCTAATAGAAAGATGAGCTAATATATGACCATAATTTAGAGCTAAATAGAGGTTTTTATGCGTCAGGTATTAGCGGACTTCTCTGTAAGTATTTCAGAGTTAAAGAAAAATCCTTCAGCTTTGCTTTCTCAGGCAAGTGGTTCACCTATAGCGGTGCTAAATCACAATAAACCTGCAGCCTACCTGATTCCAGCGGAGACCTACGAGGCTCTGATGGGTATGCTGGAAGACTATGAATTGGCGCTGCTTGTTGAGGAGCGTCGTGGCGGCAAGGATTACGCTATAACGGTGTCGTTGGATGACTTATAAGCTGCGATTTCTCCCAGCTGCGCTTAAGGAATGGGAAAAGCTTG
>CAZNXI010000376.1:0-1085 GCA_964577005.1 uncultured Rheinheimera sp. | reverse complement strand
GCGGAGCGATTGGAAAATCCCAGAGTGCCTGCTGATAAGTTAAGCGGTTTTGAATCCGTGTACAAAATTAAACTTCGCTCTGCTGGATATCGATTAGCCTATGAGGTTGTTGACGATGAGCTGTTCGTTTATGTAATTGCCGTAGGCAAGCGAGAAAAGGGCAAGGTTTATTTGTCTCTCAAAAAGCGAACCTAACATCAAGCAGAGCAGGCATTACAAACGGTTGCAACAGGCGCCGTTTCACCGCACCTTTGAACACGAGCGTTCTACTAACACCTAAAAGCGGACTTTAGTGTCTGTAAAGTGAAATGTCTGCAATTGACACAAAGTGTCACCGGCAATGTAAAAGTGACCCACCTGAAGCAAGATTACCGCCGACATTAGTTGAATATGAAGATGTGTTTGAGTGTCAGAATGTTTTAGCGCTTTGTAAGCTTAACAAGGAACAACGACAGCTTTTTCTGGATGCTTTCTTGTCGGTGTGTCACTGGTATCAACTTTATTTTCGGTGGCGCCCCAATCTTTGTGATGAAGGGGATAATCATCTGGTTGAACTTGCTGTCGCAAGTAATGCCAGATATTTAGTGATCAATAACGTTAAAGATTTTCGGTTTGCGAAGTTAACATTTCCTGCGTTAGAGATAGTTAAGCCTGAGCTGCTATTGGAGATATTAAGATGACAACCCTTACCATCAGAATACCTGACGATAAAGCGGTCGGCGCCACATTAGTTTAAGCTCACTGAGATAGATAAACTGCAGACGGCAAATCTGCCGTGATCCTGAGCCTTGCCAAGATTTCGACTCGGGTGTAGTTAACCTAAAAGAGCGTAATATTTCATTAAAAAAACACTCCTGCTTATTTTGTTTTACAGTTTTACCCGGTTGTAGTAAGGTTTGGCCGATTAGCGTTAATCATAGTTAACGCTGTGGATTGGGAACTTTTATAACTAAGGAGCTGTGATGACTATGTTACGGACACTTTCCCGTCTACCTTCACCAAAATTCGATCAACAATTAGCTACCGGTGATACTCACCTTGACGAGTATCTGCAGGCTCTTGACGCTGAGCTGGTGGGGGCCAAA
>CAZNXI010000375.1:0-1733 GCA_964577005.1 uncultured Rheinheimera sp. | reverse complement strand
TAGGCTTAAGCTGCAGCTCTTTAAAACGTGTATTACAACAACACAATACCCATTTTGCTGCGATAACCGATGAAGTGCGCCGTGACAAAGCCTATTTGTTACTACTGCAAGGCAACGTCTCTAACCGGCAACTCGCCGAGCAGCTGGGTTACTCAGATGAACATAATTTTCGGCGTGCCTTTAAACGCTGGACTGGCATGCTGCCAAGCAGTGCCAAAGCCCTTACACAAACCTCTTTTTAACGTGTTATCAAAAGGAAATATCATGAAGTTATTATCAAAAATCTTGCTGAGTACCGGCTTTCTCTTTATCGCTGTTTGTAATACGGCTAACGCTTCTGAAGCATCTATTCCCAGTATCAGCTTTGCCGTACTGGGCGATGCAGAACCGAAACCGAAAGCGGAGTTTCCACATGTGGCGCAGGCCGTTGCCGACGTAAACCAGTTAACAGCGCAGCTAAACTTGCAGTTTGTGCTGGGTGTCGGTGATCTTGCGCACAAGGGCACTCTTTTACAATACGAAAACGTTACCCCAGTGTTACAGGCACTGCAACTGCCGTTTTATCCCATTATGGGCAATGAAGAATATAACAGCACACCTGAACGGTTTTTAACCTTTGCCAATAAATGGAACCAAGGCAAAACCACTATTGATAGTATTCGCTACACGCTGGAATTTGATCAGGTAGCACTGATATTAGCCTCACCGGATTTAGGTCGTGATTTTAACGATAGCGGTATTAACTGGTTAAAACAAGAAGTGGCACGCTTAGCACCAAAGCCGGTGCTGTTAGTGGTGCATGGTGCGCAACAAGGGGTATACCAAGAGCGCCCTGATAAAGGCATCAGCCACCCGGGTTTTGTGACTGAAGTGGTGAACCAACCTAACGTACGAGCGGTGATCTCTGGTGATTTACATATGGATATGCCGCGCGTAAAACATTCTCTTGAACTAAACGGCGTACATTACTTACATATCCCCGCTTTGGAGCGCACAAAAATTCCTGATGAAAGCCAACACACACCGATGTACCGCGTATTTCATGTGCATGCCGACGGCACTGTGGTGGTGGATACCTATCAAAATGGCAACCTTAAGCCACTAGCAGACTATCAGTATCGTTTTACCCTTTAAGCGAGCAGCTCGAGCAGCAGGGTATTTAAACATACCCTGCAAATGACTTGTCAAGGCGTCGCATACAACATTATTACGAATACTTAGTCGCTTAATAGTCAGGGATCGCTAAATCAGGATGAAAACGCTCGCCGGCTTCTAGTTGCTCAAAAATCCACAATAGATGCCCCACTTTGATCCGACTTTGCCCCGTATATTTATTAATGCCATGCAGATAATCGCGAAAATCGGCACCAAGACCGCAAGCATCCGCCTCAGCTAACGCTTTTTGCAAGGTTTTTTCACTTAAAATTTTATGGGCATGGCTTGCTACTCGCTGATACAGTTCCCTATCTTTGTACCAGTTGCGCCATAGCCTGTACACAAAGATACCCACGGCACTGAATATCAACACACTTAGCAGCAGAAACATGGCGAAACTCCCAGAGTGTCATACTTTTAACTTTCGGAAAAAGCGCGTTATTTTTGCTTAGTCTATTGGCAAAGCATTCAAAGGTGATGAAACGCGTATCTTCAGATCACTTCATGGCATTATACGCTTTAACCTAACGGCCAGATTAGCGCAAAAGACACGCCTGCATTTGCATTCAATAGTGATC
>CAZNXI010000374.1:0-1751 GCA_964577005.1 uncultured Rheinheimera sp. | reverse complement strand
TAATCTTTTGTTTTTAATGGCTTTTAGTTGATTCGTATAAATAACCATCGGTATTATCACTTCAGACCTGAGCCAACATAATAAAAGGCTGGCTAGCATATAGTCTGCCAGCTGCCTTGCAATACACCTTATCTTACTCCCTGGCGTGCTTTACGCCCTTGCTCTAAATTATTAATGAATTCTACTTGCCTTTGTACACACTCAGAACTTTCCAACATCGCGCCTACGGTATTAGGCAGCGTGCTTTTGAAGGCACTAAGTTCATAGCCATATTCACGATATAAGTGAGCGAGGGTATTTTCAAAATCATGCTTTACTGCTTTGGGTTGTTCCTCTGGCGCTGTGACCATGACATTTTCATGTGTTCGCGCTTTATCAATAAACTCTTCCAGCGCATGAGTATACTCATTGATACGATTGTCTTTATCCAAAGCATAATGCCGCTTCAGTTCAAGTGGGAAATCCGCTGAACTGACCGTTATTAAATAAGTAGACGCTGCACCTAAATCAAAGCGCTTGATACCGTATGAGGCGTAAGCTCTTGCCTTGTAAATACTTTCTTCAATATCAGCGTTAATTAGGCCAGTCTGCTTGTATATCATCTCAGCATTGCTTAATTCAATTAAAACTAAGTGCGATAACGCCGCCCCGGTATGGCCTTTGACAACCAGCCTGTGGGCTATCTTGCGCTGATTTTCGATATCAATATCACGGCGGCCCAAGGCAGCGATCATCGCATATTCATTATCGACTTGGATCTGCTTCCAAAGATCATCGTTAGAGGATTCCATGTAGGGTACAAGATATTGACTTTTATTAGACGCATAACCATTAGACGACGGGGGAGAAATGCGTCCTCTCGATAGATTCCAATCTTCCAATTCGCGGTGATAGTAAACAATATCCTGTTGGGTTAAGTCTGTAGCGGCTATACACCAGTCAGCGTCATAATCAATTTTACCTTTATTAGCATTATCGACAGCTTTTAGCCTCGGCAGGGGCTCGGTAAATGATGTGTCGTGAGTTATGTCACTTAACGGTTGTTTTGTACCCAACTCACTCATGTCGAGTTCCGGTTTTACCTGATGTTGAGTGGCTTGAACATGCTGTTCACTAATAAACCAGTTGCCACTGAATCGGTTGTAAAATAGCAGTAATAATACGAATAGTATTGCGATGATGATAATAATGCTTTGCTTTTTCATGCAACCTCAATTTCATGCAACCTCAATTGTGACTAGTCCGATACAGCAGTTAGGAGAGTCCCCAAGGATTTGCAATCTTAGGGACTGTGTACCTGTGAGCTTAAACCAAGCAGTTGCTCATTCTTTAATCGCTACTGAGTACTGTTGATAGGCTCGTTTCTGCTTTAGAACGATATTTTAACTGTCGACTATTTATTGTCGCCAAAATAAAGTGTCCAGATAAATTTGATCAGTTGGTATATTATTTTTCAGCACATCGCAATTCATGCAATGCACGATTAATCTCGCAGCCATTTGCATACCCGTCTCTGGTTGCATAAGAAATATTCATACAGGAGTCATAGCTACGGACTATAACACTACCAAATATTTTGACTCCGACATCAACATCAACGATGAATGGACAAACAAATTTAATTGTATTCTGAAACTCACTGTCCGGACCAAGCACTTCATTTAGGCACGATCTAAAGTTTAAATTTGCTCGAGCAAGACAGACTTCCTTTTCTTTTTCTTTTTCTTTATCTTTTGGCGGCTCTGGCTCTA
>CAZNXI010000373.1:0-1758 GCA_964577005.1 uncultured Rheinheimera sp. | reverse complement strand
ATTCAGGTAATGCCGGCCATTGCGGTAATTTTTGCGTTACCAAAGGTGCAAAAGGTTTTTGCTGTGCCGCCAAACGATAACTTGCTAATTCCGAAGCGGTGGGTGCTGTAGAGCCATAAGGATAAAGCACTAAATTAATATTGCGTTGCTCAGTCAACGTTTTTAACACGGCTATGCCTTCCTCAGCTTTCAACTGCTGCAATAAAGCTATTCTGCGTTGCTGATGACTTTTTTGATTTAAAATCGGCTCTTGGTACAACCAAAAGTTTTTCGCTTGGTTTGCTAGCCGGGCTGGACTATCCTGTAATCGCTCAAAAAAGCTATGCCATTCTGCGACTTGATTTTGCCATTCATGTTCAGTAATACCCAATTCCAACAATCTTCTTAATTCGTGCTCTAAGAAATCATAAGCTAATGCAAAGTCAGGCTTTGTTAGCACAGCGAGCATATTCAGTTCACGTATATTAGCACTTACCCGATTGCGATTAATTCGTACATCAGCTACCACCCCGTTACTGCTGAGTTTTTCTGCTTTCAAACGTTCAACAAGTACATCTAGGGCTAAAGACAATGCCAAGGCTTGTCGCTCACTATCAGGGCTATATGCTGGTATCGGATAAAACCATCCCATATATAGTGCAGCAAAAGGTGTGTAAGGATCAGTTAGAGCCGTATAATCAGGAATCACTTTGGGTTGCAGATCATAAGAAGTTGGTATCAAACCTGTTACCTGTTGGTCTGGCTGTTGTTCCGGACGAGAAAAATACTGTGTTATAAGTTGCTTAGTGTGCTCAGGCTCAACGTCTCCAGTAACCACCACTACCATATTTTCAGGGTGATACCATTGTTGATAAAAATGCTGTAACTTCGCAATTGAGGTGGCTTCAATATCTGCTTTCTCACCTAAAATAGGTAATCGGCTTAAATGCTTAGAACCGCTAAAAAATGTCTCTTGCATCCTTGGCTGCACGCGATCTTTATCCAACTGTCTTCTTCGCCACTCCTCCACAATAACCTGTATTTCCTCTTGTAACGCCGACGCAGTAAAATCGATATGAAATGCCCACTGTCCTAATATTTCTAAAGCTGCAGCCAACTGACCCCGTGCTAGATCATTTAAATCTAACCAATAAGCCGTGTGATCAAAAGTGACGTAAGCATTACTGTGCCTACCAAGCTGGATACCTAATTCACGTAATCTTGTTTGTAATAACTGCTCCGGGTAGGCCGCAGTTCCTCGAAAAGCCATATGCTCAACAAAATGGGCCAAACCGCGCTGCTCATCCTTTTCTTGTAACGCACCAGTTTTCACCAATAATTTTACTCTGGCTTTATTGCTATGCCGGTTATTAACTTCCGGAATAATGATGATTTCAGGGCGAGTTTTAGTAGCTGCTTCATGCCAAACAGTACTTGCATCATAAAGCGCAGTTTTTGGTTCGAGA
This sequence comes from uncultured Rheinheimera sp., assembly GCA_964577005.1. Lineage (GTDB taxonomy): Bacteria > Pseudomonadota > Gammaproteobacteria > Enterobacterales > Alteromonadaceae > Alishewanella. The sequence goes on along the minus strand of CAZNXI010000373.1, from coordinate 313 downwards.
GAATCTGTTCGCTTACCACAGGCTATTAGCAATATTAATGCGGTAAACGCCAATAAAAAAAGAATAATATTTTTCGGGAAATGCAGATAAACATGCGCTTTCGCATTAGATCCAATATGCATTAATAGCTTCCTATATCAGTGTGACTCCTGCTGTTGTTGTTAATTTACCGTGTCACGAGACAACTACAGGTATCGTTTATAAATCAGAAAGTAGGCGAACTGACTGCGTAAGATGTGCTTTACGTTGTACGGCTTACAACAACGAAAGCGATAGAATGACAATCAATTACTCAATCTGATTTGAAGCCAAG
>CAZNXI010000372.1:0-1761 GCA_964577005.1 uncultured Rheinheimera sp. | reverse complement strand
ACCACCGCTTACCACTTCAACTTGCTCAAATGTTAATTCTTGCATAATATCTCTCCTTGAGACGTTTTAAGTTAGGTTGAGACCTGCAGGACTATAACCGCCCTTGCAGGCTTAAAATCGGCTCAAACAACCAGCTGCTTCTTATTTATAAAAGCATGCTGCGTTGCTCCAGCACAATATCTGCGCTTAGCAGCATGCCAGAGTGCCACGGGACTGTGTTGCCATAAACTCGGATATTGTTCAGTCAGTGCCACTTGAACTCGGCACACTGGCTCCTGTACGGCGACAAGTTTATTGCCTTTAGTTCACCAAACGTTCAACTAATAACGACTGCACCTTTTCTTCAGCAATCATCGCTAGTAACTTTACAAAAAGACCATAGAAAATTGGCAAGCAAGCTATTACAAAACCACTACCCATCGCATCCAACGATGCAAGGTGGTTGGCTAAAGCTATCAACCCAATCAACGATAAAAAAAGCCCAGCCATTACAGCAGAACGACCAAATACAGAAAAGACCTGTATTGCTTGGCGATACTGAACATCGTCGCACGTATTATCATTACCTAACAATATAGAAAAAGCCTGCCTAACCCGTTTAAATGAGGTAGAAGCAATCACCATACTTATTGCCATTAGCACAACCCACAGAATAGAGGGTGCATCCACGAAAATACTTACGTCACCGGAAAGTAATGTCGCATGCAGTGTAATTACTATAATTGCAAGGATTCCTAACCAAAACATTTAGCCTCCACATTTGCTTCTTGTAAGTTGATACAAAATACCGAAGTTTCTCACAGTTAAAAAACTAAAAATATTTACATTTCACAGTCATGCGTTCTATTTCAACAGTAACTAACAGGTCCAGAATGGCTAAGCCCGCTTATTTTAAAGTCTTTAACTAACTACTTGCATTGATAGCCAAAAGGAGACACAGCAGCGATACCAAGCTCACAGTTCCAATTAGCCAAAGCCTGAAACACACAAAACAAAATACTCAATGCAATAAAAATAAGAGCTACAATACCTAGAAACTTTTTCATAATGCCTCCTGCGAATACCAATAACTTGTAAAGAGATAGTATTAGAAACGCTAATTACTTTCTATAACAGGTGTTTGACTGCTATTGTGAGCCTCTATAAAGCCTTGGTAGATACCTCCAACAACAATTAATAAAAAAATGATCAAAAATAAGTAACCTAGCTTTCTAGCTACCCTAAGATAAGATTTTTCTGATTCCATAACTTCCTCAATCATTCTACGTTTAAAGCCTGCAGGACTATAACCGTCCTTGCAGGCTTTAAATCGGATCAAACAACCAGCGACTCTTTGTTTATAAAAGCATGCTGCGCTGCTTTAACCTTCAGTTGCTGTATCTATACCAAACTGTGCTTTATACGCTGCGGTAATATCCTGTAACTGCCCTTGCTCTAATTGCAGTATCCGCTCGGCATTTAAAATTGTTTCCGGGCGATGGGCAATCACAATGCGGGTCATTTTAAGCTGCTTAATCGCCTGATTCACATAATGCTCCAGCTGCACATCCAAATGGCTGGTGGCTTCATCCATAAATAAGATTTTTGGTTTGCGATATAGCGCTCTGGCTAACAATACCCGCTGCTTTTGGCCGCCGGAAAGTGAACTCCCCATATCGCCGACCAAGGAGTTATAGCCCATTTGCATGGTCGAGATATCCTGATGTATACCAGCCAGTTGTGCGGCTTCAACCACTCGCTGCATATCGAGCTGCGGGTCAA
>CAZNXI010000371.1:0-1775 GCA_964577005.1 uncultured Rheinheimera sp. | reverse complement strand
TAATGGCATTGATGCGCGATAACAAGGTATCTTCAATAAACTCAATTAAGCCCTCGTACATACGGGCTTTACTGGGAAAGTGCCGATAAAGCGCCGCTTCTGATACGCCGACTTTTTCTGCCAAGGCCGCCGTAGTGATTCTTTGACCATTACTGTTGCTCTGCAACATGGCTGCGAGCGCTTGTAAGATATCTTCTTTACGATTGGGTTTCTTCGCTGTTGTCATGCCTGCAGGGGATTCCTTACTGCTTACCTGAATGGCCGAAGCCGCCTTCACCACGTTCTGTTTCATCAAAGCTTGTTACTAAGTTAAATTCAGCTTGCACTACGGGCATAAACACCAGTTGCGCGATACGGTCACCCGGCTCAATGGTAAAAGCCTCAGTACAACGATTCCACATAGACACCATTAAGGGGCCTTGGTAATCAGAGTCAATTAACCCCACTAAATTGCCTAACACAATACCGTGTTTATGGCCTAACCCTGAACGCGGTAAAATAGTGGCGCACAAATTTGCATCGCCAATATAAATCGAAATACCCGTTGGGATCAGCACGGTTTGGCCTGGATTTAAAGTTAAAGTACTGTCTACACAGGCCCGTAAATCTAAACCCGCAGAGCCTGGCGTGGCATAAGCAGGCAGAGGGAACTCAGTACCAATACGTGGGTCAAGAATTTTTAGGTCAATGGCTTTTTTCATAACGACTTCTTTACTGTTTAGTTTAGGCTTTGTACTGCTGGCTAATCAGGGCAATAAGTTGCTCTGCCAGCTGTTCTTTTGGTTGTATGGGTAAGTCGAGTTCGCCACCTTGCCAGATCACACTGACGGCATTTTGCTCGCTATTAAACCCTATTTGGCTGCCCGATACATCGTTGGCGCAGATCATATCTAAGCGTTTATTCAATAATTTCTGCCGTGCATAGTCCAACACATTACGCGTTTCTGCCGCAAAACCCACAGTGAAAGGGCGTTGCAGGGGTAAGGCGGCGACGCTGGCAATAATATCGGGGTTTTTTACCAGTTTAAGCTGCAGTTCGTTGTCACTGCCTTTCTTTAGCTTATCGGTTGCAATGTTGGCTACCCGATAATCGGCTACCGCGGCACAACCGATAAAGATATTAGAGTGCACGGCTGCGGCTAAGGCGGCTTCTAACATTTGCTCGGCGCTTAATACATCGATACGTGTAACGCCGGCGGGTGTCGCCAACTGCACTGGTCCACTGATTAAGGTCACCTTGGCGCCGGCTTTCGCGGCTGCCGCTGCCAGTGCATAACCCATTTTGCCCGAGCTGTGATTGCTAATGTAGCGCACCGGATCAATGGCTTCGCGGGTAGGGCCGGCGGTGATAGTAAAGTGTAAACCTTGCAGATTTTTGACAGGGCTAAAAAGTTGTTCCGTTAGGGCCGTAAGTTCCAGCGGCTCTAACATTCTGCCAGCGCCGACATCGCCACAGGCTTGCGCGCCAGAGCCTGGGCCAAAAATGTGAAAATTATGTTCTTTTAATGTTGCGATATTTTTTTGAGTAGCTATATTTTTATACATCTGCTGATTCATAGCCGGTGCGACCGCGATGGGCGCATTACTGGCTAGCACGCAGGTGGTAAGTAAATCATTGGCAAGGCCATGCGCTAAGCGAGCAATCACATCCGCACTGGCGGGGGCAATCAGGATCAGATCGGCCCACTTAGCCAGTTCAATATGTCCCATTGCCGCTTCTGCGGCGGGATCAAGCAAGCTGTGACTAACGGGGTTGCCCGATACGGCTTGCAGGG
>CAZNXI010000370.1:0-1779 GCA_964577005.1 uncultured Rheinheimera sp. | reverse complement strand
AAAACCTATTTTTGCCGATAAAAAAGCCGCAACGTAGTGTTGCGGCTGTATATGACAATTGTACCGGGCAATGGCTGTAATTTAGAACGTCGCTACGACCTTTACACTGCCATCTACGTTAGCACTACTGATGTAACCTATAGCGCTGCTGTCAGCGGCCACCGCAGCCTTAACTGCAGCATCATCTGCCAGTTCTTTTGGCGGAGTGCCTTTACCGGTAAACACCAGTTTTGACCAGTAGGCTTTGAGCTGAGCGGACGAGCGGTTTAACACTTTACTGTCAAACTCATCACGTGCGGCCTGGCCTTCAGCCAGATTTAAGGGTGTAGCTTTACTACCATCGGCAAAGCTTGAAGCCCGACCTAAAAACAACCGGTTTAAATCATCTGTGGATACAGCATTGGCATTAGCCGGATTAACTACAACCGCTATCTCTGCAAATGCACTGGCAGACAACAACGCGGTTAAAAGCAAAACAGTTTTTACAATACGCATAGCGCCTCCTTAAAATACTAAATCTACGCCAAAAGCTAATACACTTTGGCGCAGGTCAGCTATTTCATTATCTTCAGAGCTGTATTGCACTTTAAATGCAGCTGATGGGTGAAAGTCATAACGCAAACCGACATTGTATGTTGTCGCTTCACGCGCCTGACTCTGCACTATGCCGGCCACCGGAACCAGTAACTGTGCCGGTAGAACTGCTGAATAGGGCTGATAAATTTCAGTTTTTGCTTCATTGTCCTCTTTTTCATAAGAAATGTAGGGCGTTGTGCTGCCAAAACGGCGGCCCAGAGAAACATAGTAGTTTTTCTGATCAGAAATAAAGCTGTTGTCTACTTTCACCAACGTGTATTCCGCTACGATCAGCCAATCATTTTTGTCGGCGGTAAAACCCAACCCAAAAAAAGCACCGTCTTCTTCATTGATATCAATTTCATCAACCAATGCAGAAAACCCTGCACCTGAGAGGCCAGCGAAGAAATCGCCAAAGGTCACGCCCGGTTGCAATTGCACAGTTTCAGCAGCAACACTAACTTTACCAATCAAATAAGCCGCACGGACATTATACCAGTCTTTACCAAGCTCCCAGGTAACACCCAGAATGTCCTGAATTTCAGCATTTACTGCAGTACCGCTTATCGTTGTATCTCCATCGTAAGCACCAGCTACAAATTGAAAGCTTGAGTCAAAGCTTCCTAATTGAGTAGTATGGTACAGCGATACCCCTTCAATATTGTCAAAACCCAAACCATAAACGCCTTGCGGCACCCTCAGCCAGTCATACGCGTAACCAACGTCACGAAAATCTGAGTATTTATAAAATGGTGTGCGTAAACGCCCGGCATTAATACGCAGTGAATCGTTTACCTGATAACTGACAAAAGCCCACTCAAACCCTACGTCGAAATCTTCTGCACCGCGCCCCATAAGTTGCGCCGTAACCGAAAGCTTATCACCCAGATCAGACATAATCTGCACTGCAAACAAACTCTCATTTTTGAAATCGAGACTGTCTTCGTAGCCATAAAGTCTTTCGTCGCTGTCCAGCGTTATGCCTGCTTTGATAGACGCGAAGCCGTTAATGGTTAAATCTGCATAAGCTGGGGTGGCAAATAGTCCAGCGCATGCCAACGCCAGTACAGTTTTTTTTATCATAATTACTCCACACGTTATCGATGTCTTATTTATCCTAGCTTAATCTGAATTATTCTCCAGCGAACATTAGCGTTTTATTAAGTTAGATCAGTTGATTGCATAAAAAAACGGCCATTAAGG
>CAZNXI010000369.1:0-1780 GCA_964577005.1 uncultured Rheinheimera sp. | reverse complement strand
GGCGGTGGCCGCTGATGACCTGGCGCTCGCGATTCTGACCAGAGCAGACCGCGTCGTCCCGTCCTGAAGCTGCGACACGCCCAGCGCGTGTTCGCGGTCAACCGTGGTTTCGGTGTCCAAGGGCTGTCGTATCATGCGCGCGTGATGACAGGTCAGGCGACTCAGCACCGGTGCCCGTGGTGTCACGGCACCGGTGTCGACCCTGCCGCTGACACTCCGGAGGTTCCTCACGCACGGACCTCGGGCGACGCCGCTGGCACACCCAAGGACGCGTTCACCGCATCCCATGATCGGGCCGTTGCCATCTACCCCGAGGTCGCGTCCGCCGTCGTGGCGGTGCTGCGCCCGTCGGTGTTCACCGTCCACGACCGGGCCGCGTTGACCGCGGTGGTCACGGAGGGGTTGCTGGACCCCCGGTCTCTGCATCCGGCGGTCATGGGCGTGTTCCGTGCGTTTCAGGGCGCGGGTGACGCCGACCAGGTCATGGCATCCCTGGTGGAGCACCACCACGCTGACCTGACGACCGGGTCGGTATTCGGCGCGGCCACGTTGATCGCCCTGGTCCTGACGTCGCAGGCCGTCACGGCTGACGTGGTGGTCGTGCAGGCGCGGTTGGCGTACGTGTACTGGATGGGGCAGCACCACTGACCCAGTGTGGTCTAGCCACTTGACAAGGTCTGGTGACTAGACCACACTGGGGGTATGTCGAGCACGAAGGAACTCACCCCCACCACCCCCACCGACCGGGCCTGGGTCACCGGCCGCCGGATCTACGTCCGCTCCCGGTACGGCTCCCGCCTCGCCGAGCAGGTCCGTGACCTCGGCGCCACCTGGGACCGCGACGAACGGTGCCTGTGGGTCGGCACCGGGAAGCGCGACCAGGTCGTGGCCCTCCTCGCGGAGCAGGCCGAACGCGTCGAGGCCGTTGTTGCCCGCAAGGCCGCAGCGCACTGGGTGACCATCCCCTTCGAGGCCGAGGACATCCGCGCCCGGGCCAAGAAGCTCGGGGCGCTGTGGGACCGCGACCGCAAGCAGTGGGGCCTGCCCACCGAAGACGCAGCCGACGAGATCGCCGCTGCTGTCGAGACCCGCAGGGCTGAAGGAGCGCCGCGACGTCGAGTCGCCTACACCGACCCCGCCCGAACCTCTGGTGGCTCCTGTGACGAGTGCGGTCGCCGTGGTGCCCGTCACCCGCGTCACGACTCCTCCGGGATCCCCGGGGTCGTGTGCGACCGGTGCAATTCCTCCGCCGACTACGAGCTGTCTTTCGCCTAACACCCTGGAACCCCACGAGAGGAAGATGAGGAAGATCATGAACTCCATCTCCATCCGCAAGGATTACGCAGCCGCCCGATCCGCTGTCCAGGCCATGGAGGAGGATGAGGTGCGCTCAGCCAAGGTCGAGTGCTACGCGAAAGTCGGCCGAGCCGTCCGGCAGCAGGATGCTGCTGTGGAAGACGCCTGGGCGGCGTACCATGCCTCGCCTCTTACGAGGCGTGAGGCCATCGCGCAACTCAATGCGGCCCTGGACGCCGCAGCGGAGGAGTACAAAGTTGCGGAGGCTGAGGCTATCCGCGCACACAATCGCGTGGTGTATCCGGCCACTTCCGCCTACCAGGTTGCAATGAGCATGCTGGCAGCGGAGCGCAACCTGAACTCCACGAGAGGAACACGAGAGGAAGATGAGTAAGATCATGATGACGACGAACGAGACCACCAAGTCCGCCCGCACCGAGAAGCTGACCGCCGAGGAGATGCAGGCCATCCTGGACTGGATGTG
>CAZNXI010000368.1:0-1784 GCA_964577005.1 uncultured Rheinheimera sp. | reverse complement strand
CGTGTGCTGGCTATCGATAGTGTGCAGCAGTTACAGCAAGAGATTTTATGCTAAAACGTATTTTAATGTGGTTACCGCTGGCACTGGTGTTGCTCATCGTGTTGCTTTGGTCGCTATGGCAACAGCTTAGTTCGCAAACCCTCGCAAAAGCGTTAACCTTTAACACGCCGCTATTTGAAGTGAGAGCGGGCACTTCGGTGCGCAGCCTCTGTGCCACATGGCAAAAAGAGACACAACTTACCGCAGTCGATTGCGCAGTATTAAAACTGTATTTGCGGCAACAACCTGCTATGGCGCAGTTACAACAGGGGGTGTACCGCATCCCCGCTTCGATTAGTTTGCAAGACGCCTTGGCGTTATTTCGTAGTGGCAAAGTCGCGCAATTTAGTGTGACGCTGATTGAAGGCGAAACGCTGGCACAAAGCTGGCAACGCTTTGCCGAGCTGCCTTATCTGCAGCATGATTTAGCCGATCCGGCTGAATTAGCGGCGTTGATCAGTTGGCCGGAAGAATGGGGCGCTTTGGCGCAAACAGGCCAAGTGTTGCAAGAGCTTGAAGGCTTATTTTACCCTGATACCTATTTTTATACGGCGAATAGTAAGGCGAGTACCATTTGGCGGCGTGCGCATGAAGCATTGAAAGTGGAGTTAACGCGCTATTGGCAGCAGCGACAACCAAGCTTGCCGTTACAAAGCCCTTATGAACTGTTAATTATGGGCTCGATCATTGAAAAAGAAAGTGGCTTACAAAGCGAGCGCGCTTTAGTCAGTTCGGTCTTTATGAATCGGATCCGTAAAAATATGCGCTTGCAAACGGATCCTACCGTGATTTATGGCTTAAGCGACTATAGCGGCCGCATCACGCGGGCGAACTTGCGCGATCCGCATCTTTACAACACTTATCGGCATCATGGGTTACCGCCTGGGCCAATCTCGCTGGTGAGTCGCAGCGCCTTAATTGCCGCTGCGCAACCTGATCAGAGCGAATACTATTATTTTGTCAGCCGTGGTGATGGTTCTCACGTGTTCTCACAAACGCTAGAACAACATAATGCCGCGGTACGTAAATATATTCTTGGAAAAAATGATGACAACTAAGGCTCCGCTTGTGAAAGGCAAGTTTATTGTAATTGAAGGTTTAGAAGGCGCTGGTAAAAGCACCGCTATCGCGACGGTGCAGGCTTGGCTGCAAGCAAAAGGGCTTGAGGTTATTTGTACCCGCGAACCGGGAGGCACACCCTTAGCAGAGCAATTACGCACCTTAGTGAAGCAAGCTGATCTCCAAGAGCAAATTGCACCAGAGACAGAGTTGCTTTTAATGTACGCCTCACGCGTGCAGTTACTACGCAATGTGATTGAACCGGCGTTAGCCGCGGGGCAGTGGATACTTGCTGATCGACATGATTTATCCTCCAGAGCTTATCAGGGCGGAGGACGACAAATTGCGGACAGTTTAATTAACGCGATTCGGCAAGCCGTATTAGGACAAACTAGACCCGATTTTACGTTGTATTTAGATATTGATCCGGCACTGGGTCTCGCTAGAGCTGCAGCGCGAGGTGCTTTGGATCGGATCGAGCAAGAGCAGTTGGCGTTTTTTGAGCGCACGCGGGCGAAGTATTTACAGATTGCGGCTACTGAGCCGGGTATTGCCGTTATCGATGCCAGCCAACCACTGGCCCAAGTGCAAGCCGCATTAGTCGAAGCGCTGGAACAGGCCGCCTTATGACGGCCACAGGCGATTTACCTTGGTTAATGCCGCTGCAGGCAAAGTTAACTGCTCTA
>CAZNXI010000367.1:0-1800 GCA_964577005.1 uncultured Rheinheimera sp. | reverse complement strand
GAAAAGGGTTACAAAGTTTCTGAAACAGCTGACGGTGCCGACGGTGGCATTGATTTGCGACTCACCGCGAGCGATTTTAAAACCTATCTGGTGCAATGCAAACACTGGAAAGCCAGCAAAGTGCCGGTGACTATAGTGCGCGAGCTATATGGTGTTATGGCTGCAGAGCAGGCAGCCGGTGCTTTTGTGGTAACGTCTGGGCAGTTTACTGACGACGCTCAGGCATTCGCAGACGGAAAGAATATCCAGCTGATAGATGGCCGGTTATTGGTTGGTGCTATAAAAGGTAGAATGCCACAAGCTTCCAAACCAGCGATAACGTCAGTGAAGTCAGCAATAAGTTGTCCGGTATGTAGCAGTGAAATGGTACTTAGAACGGCGAAGAGGGGCGTAAATGCGGGCAACCAGTTTTATGGATGTTCTAATTATCCGTCGTGCCGAGGCACCAAACCACATCAACTTTAAGGTCTCGTTATGAATAAAGCGGTAAAAGCAGACAAATTAAAACCAGATGTACTTCGGGTAACCGAATACATACTAGCCAAAGCGGAGAAAAAGGAGTCTTTCGGTTTAAATACTGCTGCGAATGACCTTAATGGCATTAATAACTACCAGATAGCAAAAATTATGCGTGATATCTGTCTTGATCCCCAGCAGCCGGGTAGTCTTGATAAATATACCACCATTACCGGGTCGCATATCGAAAATGAGCAACAGAACTGGCAGCTAAATGCTAATGCCTACTTCAGCTATTTGTCTTATCTTGCCATCCAGCAAGCTGAGCGGACGAATAAACTTGCAGCAAGAGCACTGTATGTAGCAATGGCTTCTGCGTTTCTCACACTGTGCGCGTTATTTATTGCGGCCTGAATTCTGCATAGAATTTGGCATGCCAAATTTCTGTTACAGGAAATTTAGTAAAAGGTATCGTATAGCTGACCTAAAGCCTGAGCATCGTCCGCTTCTGACCGACTCATATGCTCGCCGTCAGCAATAACATTGCCCATACCGTCATCCAACATATCTAGTTGATCACTGTCGCTGTCATCTTCGTCGGAGACAGACAAGATAACCTCTAAAGCCCCAAGAGCTACCAAGCCTGTCACTTTTAATACTTTACCTAACATAATTAGTACCTTCTATAGAAATTTGGCATGCCAAATTTTTAATTAGTAAATTAGCCTTTGGTCGGCGTGATTACCGAACTGCAATCGCCAGCATTGCTTTCAAGTAGCACTGTATCCGGCGTCAGTACCAGCTGATTCCCCCGGCTTGCTACGTCATTAAACGATGCGTAATAGCGGACACGCCTCTTGCTGTGAGTACTCTTATTGCCAGTGCCACTAAGGGCTAAAGCCAACTCAGGCTCTATTTTCATTTCGCCGTGGTGTGTTTTGGTTATACGCTTTAAGTAAGCTTCTGCTTGTTCAGCTGGAACGGGCACATTGTTGAAGTGATCTGTTTGAACTGAGTAAATATATGCACCTTGGCCATCAAGCGTTATTTCAAACTTATTGTAGTAAGTGATAGGAAAAGATTGCGTTGTAAAATCATATTCGCCTAGCTCAGCCATCCCGGTTACGTAGTAAGTGTCTCTATACTGCTTTTCGCCATAATAGGTGTCGAATGCCTGCTGTCGTCTTGTCCGTTCGAACTCATTAAATTTCTCAGTTTTACTTTGCACAAACTTCTCCAGAGAAATAACTGGTTTGCTACCTTCCAGGTGATAGCCGACATAAGCCGCATCGTGAAATTCCGTATTCTGTTTTAGTTGCTTAAGCAGGACAGTGCCATCACAGA
>CAZNXI010000366.1:0-1810 GCA_964577005.1 uncultured Rheinheimera sp. | reverse complement strand
TAAGCATCGGCCTGCAGCGAACCTTGATAGCCTTTTAAATGGGCTGTCGGGTGCAGGCTTTTTCGGTCTTCACTGTATTGTAGCCAGACCGCTGGCGCTGTGGTATCACCCCATGGACGACCATCCCGCACATAGGTCCAGTATCGGCCTGTTTGCGTGCGCCCCTTGCCCGGAGACAGTGTTGGCGCCGTGGTATCGTCCGCATAGATATGTTTCGCTGCTTTGACATGACGTCCGATGGCATCTGCAAGTGGCGTAAGTAAAGCGCCGATTTGCCCGACCCAGTCGGCTAATGTGGAGCGCTCGATATCGATGCCTTCACGCTCCATCCGCTCCGACTGACGGTACAGCGGTTGGTGGTCGAGGTACTTATCAACAGCCACTTGGGTGAGTAGCGCCGCACTGGCCAGTCCTTTTTTAATCACGCGTTCAGGTGCAGCACCTTGCACGAGCGTGTCGCAATGTTTGCAGCTGAACTTCGGGCGCACAATGCGAACAACACGATACGAAGCCGGCACGACATCCAGCATTTCCGAGACATCATCGCCAATGTGGGTTAGTTCACCCTGGCATGCTGGGCATTGGCACGTAGTGTCAACGCGCAGCTCTTCACGCGGCAGTTGTGGTGGTAACTCAGCGCGTCGACGTGGTGTTGTTTTGTTTTCGGAGGTTGGCGCACTGAGCTTAGGAGTTGCTGCAGTCTGCATCTCCAGCTCTTCGAGTTGCAATTCCAACTGATGGATTTGCGTGTCGAGAAGCTCAGAGGAGCGACCGAAACGCGCCCGCTTTAATACCGATAATTGATGGCGTAACGTGGTAATCACCGACTCTTGCTGAGCAAGCGTTTGCTGCAGTTGCAGGATAATTGCCTGCAACTGTTTCGGGTCATTGGGTAAGGAAGATGCCATCGTTTTCATGCCGTACATGATAGCATAAAATGATTTCTAACTCATTGATTAATTACACTTATGATGCATTTTTTGGCGCATTTTTTCGAGCAGGTGGCCGCCAATCTAAGCCTTCAAGTAACAACGCCAACTCGGCCTGAGTTAAATGCACAGCACCGGTTTTGACGTGTGGCCACACAAACTGGCCTTGCTCTAAACGCTTGTAAAACAAACATAATCCCTGGCCATCCCACCAGAGTAATTTAACCCGGTCGCAGCGCCGACCACGAAAGACAAACACATGACCACTGAACGGATCTTTTTGCAGCACATGCTGAGCCATGGCTGCCAAACCATCGAAGCCTTTGCGCATATCGGTGTAACCTGCGCACAGCCAGATGCGCACATCATGCGATAACATCATCATGACAACGCCGCCACCAGTTGACGCAACATGTCTGGCGTTGCCTGATGCAAAACCAACTGATGACCACTTCGAAACGACACCGTGATCGCGCCCTGATGGGCAGACGGAGGTACTTCAGGGGCTTGAACACAGACGGGAAGAAATGGTGTTGGCGCGGTAGGAATTGCTAGCTCACCTTTGGCTCGCCTGACCCACAGTGCTTCACCAAGCTGAGCTTCACGCACCCAGCGAAAAAGCTGATTGGTATTTACATCGTATTTGCGCGCCAACTCAGAGACCGAAAGCAATCTGGCTTTGGATTCCTCGACGAGCTGCCACTTGAACTCGGGCGAAAAAGCCCGACGCACTTGGGATTGTTTTAAGACAGACATTCATAACGCTCACGGCTGGGAACAGTGACTGCTATGTTCCCGTGATCAGTGAGTTAATAAAAGATGTGATGGCCGGACGCTTACTATATTTCCCTTATTTCTACCGGAGAAAAATACGGGCAAAC
>CAZNXI010000365.1:0-1812 GCA_964577005.1 uncultured Rheinheimera sp. | reverse complement strand
TGCGGGTTCAGGTCTAAACCAGTTTACAGCAGTATTGTCTGGTGATTTATTAGACTTGCCGGCGGGGCCTTTACAATTTGCCTGGTCTGCCGAGTGGGCCAAAGAGTGGTATTTTGATCATAAAGACGAAAACACTTTAAGCGGTAATTTAATTGGGCAAGGTGGTACACAGGGTCGTGGAGAGCGCAAACGTTATGCAACCGCGGGTGAGTTAGCTATTCCACTTATTGATGACCGTACCGGATTTGGTAAGTTAGATGCCAGTGTGGCACTACGCTATGATTACTATGATGATAAATCTGAGATCGGTGGTGCGGTAACACCGCAAGCTGGTTTTACCTATCGGCCAACTGAAAAGATTTTAGTGCGGTTAAATGGCGGAAAATCTTTCCGCGCCCCTGATTTACACCGGGTTTATGCCTTACCTACACGTTCATTCAGCAGTACTTCTATACATGTAGATCCTAATCATCCCGTTGGTGAAAATGATCGGTATGAGCAGATTACATCAGGTAGCTTGGGATTAATGGAAGAACGTGGACGTTTTTATAATCTGGGGCTTATTGCCCAGATTACCGACAATTTTAGCGTAGATGTCGATTATTGGCGGATATCCTTAAGGGGAGCCGTGCGAACGGGTTCAGTGTCAAGAATGTTAAATGAGCCTGAAATCTTTGATGTCTCTGATCGTTACAGCAATTGTAACGATGTGCCGGGGGTTGGCTTTATTATGCAGCAGGAACCAGGCAACAATTATAAAGATATCCTTTGTGTGAAAAATGGTGCCATTAATAGTGCTTATGAAAACTCTAAAGGCATTGATCTTAAAATGCGATACAAGATGTCTTTAGGTGCCCATGGTGATCTAAGTTTTGGCGGTGATGTTTCTAAATCACTATCAAAAGAATATCAAGCTTTTGCTGATTTAGCTAAAGTGGATGCATTGAAAGATTGGTATTTCCCAAAATATCGCACCAGTGCCTATGTGCAATATGCTAAAGATAGTTTCTCGAGTTATCTGCGTTGGAGTTATATCGGCAGTACAGAAGGTAGCAATACTTGGACCCTAACAGATGCGGACGGTAAACAATACCGTGAAAGTGTCAGGAGTAAAGTGGCGCCGTTTAGTCGTGTCAACTGGGTGACGTCTTACAGTTATAGTCGTGCCCTGCGTTTCACCTTAGGTGTGCAAAACCTGTTTAACGAAATGCCGGCCACTTATGCAGAAGGCCATCCATGGCGAAATAGCTGGCCATATTATCCAATGCAAGCTGGTCAAAATGCGATTGGCCGGACTTTCTACGGAGATGTGCGTTATCGCTTTTAACCCCTCTTCTAATACGTGAGCATGCATTAGCACACTCGCTTGGTATTTGTTGAGTTACAACGCCCCAAACAAACTAAGGTTTGGGGCTAATTGCTAGGTAATAGCTGAGAGATAGCTCTTATTGCTACATTTGTAATGAAAGTTAAATGTAAAACAGTTAAATTACTTGTTTTGCATTTAATAATAATGGTAACGCGATGATGCCTGATTACTTTTATCTGGGTGAAGTACGCGTTGATGTTCGCAAGCTTAGTTTAGTTCACCCTCAGTACGCTGCTATTGTATTACAAAATAAACCAATAGAAGTTTTACACTTTCTCGCTAAACACTATCCACGTTTAGTTAGCCGAGATGAAATTATTGCTGCAGTTTGGGCGGGTAACCACTATGTCGGTGAAAAAGCGCTGACGAATGTTATCTGGCAACTACGTCAACAGTTTAAAGCCTTGCATATTGACGACATTATTACCACGATTCGTAAGCAT
>CAZNXI010000364.1:0-1818 GCA_964577005.1 uncultured Rheinheimera sp. | reverse complement strand
TTAGTGTTATTCCTTGCCTCATTATGTAATGTAGTGGCAGGGATATTGATTGCTAAATTAGGACATGGGGTATCGACAACACTGCGTCTAACCCTGATAGATAAGTTATTAACATTACCTGTTTCATTTTTCGATACACGTGATACTGGTGATCAAGTAAGCCGTATCTTGAATGATTGTGAGTCGATTTCAGATTTAGCAACAGAGCATATTAGTAATTTAATTAATGGCATCTTATTGCTCCTTGGCTCGGTGATCATCTTACTCTGGCTAGATGTGCAACTTACGCTGACTCTGTTGGCAACGTTGATTATCGCTTTTGTTATTGCTGCGCCAGCCATAATGAAAATGGAAAGTATCGCAACAGATTACCAACAGCAGACAGCCAATTTAAGCGGAATTTTGACGCAAATCTTTAGTGAAATAAAAATGGTCAAAATTTTTACCGCAGAAAAGGCGGAGCGAAAGCGTTGTAGGACGGTAGTGCAAACCTTACGCGAACAAGCCTTTAAACTAGATAAACTCAGGATTATTTTTGAAGAAATTATTGGCATTGCCATAAGTATCGCCTTGTTAACTATTTTGATCTACGGTGGTTATCGGGTGGGCACTAGCGATCTGAGCATTGGTGTACTTACTGCGTTTATTCTTTACATCTTTAATGTTGCTGGACCTATGGCACAAATTAGTGGTTTTTTCACAGAGCTACAAACCGCCAAAGGCGCTTCAGCCTATATCAGCACTATCCTTAAAGAAGTAGAGGAACAGCAAGCGCCTAATGATGCAGTAGAAGTCTTGCCTCAGCAAGTAGCTGGCTTAGAATGCCGTAATTTAAGCTTTGCCTACCCCGAACAGCCAAGGCGTGTTCTCGAGCATTTTAATTTAACGATCGCACCGGGAGAAACGTTGGCATTGGTGGGTAAAAGTGGCAGTGGCAAGTCTACCTTACTTGCACTTATTGAGCGGTTTTATCAGCCTTCAGCCGGTGACATTTACTATAACGCTGTCCCTATCCAGCATTACTCGCTAGAAGCATGGCGTAAAAATATTGCCTATGTATCCCAAAATTCTCCTGTGATGCCAGGTACCATCCGTGACAATCTTCGCTATGGACTTGAACATGCCATTACCGAAGCACAACTAACACAAGCATTACGTAACGCTAACGCCCTTGATTTTGTTGAACGTTTACCGATGGGCTTAGAAACGATACTTTCGGAGCAAGGCGGTAATTTATCGGGTGGGGAACGGCAGAGAATTGCGATAGCCAGAATGTTTTTACGCAACCCTGCGATTTTACTACTCGATGAAGCAACTTCCAGCCTAGATAGCCACACCGAACAGCAAGTGAATATCGCACTGGATAATCTGATGCTTGGTCGCACTTGTATTGTCATTGCACATCGCTTTTCCACGATATTACGCGCCGATAAAATTGCGGTGCTAGAAGATGGTAAAATTATCGACTGTGGATCACATGAAACCTTGCTGGCAAGATGCGCTGCTTATGAAGCATTATTAAGAGCACAATTCAGTGAGCAAATACTCGCAAAACTATAGTGGATTTATCAATATATAGCGTAAATCGCCTTAGACTGCTTTCTGAAAGTGCGCTAGGCGCAAGATGGCCCATAGCAAGATTCTTAACACAGGCTAATACTATCAAACTGGCGCTACTCAACGTTGCTGTTACTTGATATACCGCCGAGCTGGGCGATTAATTGCTTAAAAAGAGTTAAGTGCCCCGCTGCTAATTGCTCGGGTTTAACTTGAGCTAAATACTGCTTTGCTAGATCTAGCTGGTGCTGCTGCATCCCT
>CAZNXI010000363.1:0-1819 GCA_964577005.1 uncultured Rheinheimera sp. | reverse complement strand
AAAACGGAGAGAGAGCTATGTTTGAGTTAATGGAAAACCACAGCGAAGAAGCTGTCATTAAAGTAATAGGGGTTGGCGGCGGCGGCGGTAATGCTGTTGAATATATGGTTGCCAGCAATATTGAAGGGGTAGAATTTGTTGCAGCCAATACGGATGCGCAAGCGTTGCGTAATTCTTCTGCGAATGTGACTTTGCAGCTGGGTGCCAGCGTCACTAAAGGTTTAGGGGCAGGCGCAAATCCAGATATTGGTCGCCGCTCAGCTGAGGAAGATCGCGAAACCATCAAGAAAACCCTACAAGGTGCGGATATGATTTTCATCGCTGCAGGTATGGGCGGTGGCACGGGTACAGGCGCTGCACCTATCGTGGCTGAAGTGGCTAGAGAATTGGGTATTCTAACGGTTGCCGTGGTGACCAAGCCTTTCCCATTTGAAGGGAAAAAGCGTACAGCTTATGCGGACGAAGGGATTTTAGAGCTGAGCAAGCATGTTGACTCTTTAATCACTATTCCTAACGATAAGTTACTTAAAGTATTAGGAAAAGGCACCAGCTTGCTGGATGCGTTTAAAGCGGCTAATAACGTCTTACTGGGTGCCGTGCAGGGCATTGCCGAATTAATTACCCGTCCGGGTCTGATTAATGTGGACTTTGCCGACGTTCGCACCGTAATGTCAGAAATGGGCACTGCGATGATGGGTACAGGCCGTGCTAGTGGTCCAGATCGTGCTGAAGAAGCGGCAGAACAGGCCATTTCTAGCCCTTTATTAGAAGATATTGATTTGTCTGGCGCTAAAGGCATTTTGGTGAATATCACTGCGGGTTTGGACATCAGTATCGAAGAGTTTGAAATTGTCGGTAACGCGGTAAAAGCCTTTGCTTCAGAAAATGCCACTGTGGTAGTGGGTGCGGTGATCGACCCAGAAATGCATGATGAGCTGCGGGTTACCGTAGTTGCCACGGGTATTGGTGCGGATCGTCGTCCAGATATTAGCCTAGTGCCAACCCACCGTGCTGAACCTGTGACGGCAAGTTATGTCCAACATGGTAATGCGGCCAGACAGACTGCGCCGGCCGTTGCAGCTCAGCGAGAAGAGTTACCACAAACTAAGCCGCAGGCAGAAGTAAAAGGTGGAATTGATATTTTCGATATACCGGCATTTTTACGTAAACAGGCAGACTAAGTGCAGCCGCTTTGCGGCAGCACTTTAATAAGCGAATAGCAGATAGAGTTCATCCGCTGTTAAGCTTTAATTTGGCATATTTAGTGTCATGTGCTATGCTGCGCGCCCGTTTATGATTGCTTACTAATTGAGCAGGAAAAGCTTATGATTAAACAACGTACCATCAACCACACAGTCAGTACCGTCGGTGTTGGGTTACACAAAGGTGAAAAGGTTACGCTCACTCTCCGGCCTGCACCTGACAATACGGGTATTGTATTTCGTCGCGTGGACTTGAGCCCAGTGGTTGATTTTAAAATCACCCCCTCTTTAGTGGGTGACACTGTGATGTGTACTTGTTTAATCAATGAGCAGGGTGTGCGGCTTTCAACCACTGAACACTTGATGGCGGCTATTGCTGGTTTAGGCGTTGATAATTTAGTGATTGACGTTGACTCAGCAGAAATTCCTATTATGGATGGCAGTGCCAATCCTTTTGTCTATTTGTTGTTAGAGGCTGGAATTGCCGAGCAACGCTTAGCAAAAAAGTTTATTCGCATCAAGCGAGCAGTGAGAGTAGAGGACGGTGATAAGTGGGCTGAGTTTAAACCGTATAACGGCTTTAAACTGGATTTTGCCATAAGCTTTAATCATCCGGT
>CAZNXI010000362.1:0-1822 GCA_964577005.1 uncultured Rheinheimera sp. | reverse complement strand
AGCAAACAACAAAAGCAAATTGAATGCGGGAGAGTAGTAGCGGATCAAGTTCCATATTTTACTCCTGAGACCGTATTAGTGTAGTGAGTAGGATATCGCTACTACACTATAGCGGTATTTTGTGACTTAAAAGCTAAAGGTTTTTACGTTGTTATCTAACATTTTCGCGGCAATCTGTGGCGGTTTTGCCGTGCCTACACCCACCTTCAAGGTTTTGTCACCGGTTTTATTGGGTAAATACAAGGCACAAACCTCAACCTGCACCCCTTGCTGTATCAAGTCATCCAACAACTCGGCAGGCGATTTATTAAAGGGTTTTAATTTTTCTGATTGGGTGTGCGTTAACGCCAGATCGGCGGCATCATCACAGAGCAGTAGCTGTACTTTAGCGTTTTGTTGGAGCATTTGTGCCGATAACACCAGCGCCATGCCCTGTATTTGCGTTTCGTCACTGGTTAAATACACCAATACCTCTGGGCTGGCTGCGAGTGCCGGAGCAGAGGGGGTCGAAGCAGAGAGTGTCGGAGTAGAGAGTAAGAGTAATACACTTGTGATAGCAAGCGAATGGGTGAGCAATGTCATAGCAACCTCCATAGAATTCGCTCTATACTTTAGAGGTGTTTAATATTCAAGTCACTGTGGCAAATTGTCGCAGCTAGATACTTTTCGCACCAAGCTTGTGCGCATTCGCACGGTTGAACATGCTTGGGATGCCTTTAATCTTAAACCTCCGTTTTTTGATAGCATTTTTATGCAGCAACTTACTAGGTTATGCTAGCGTGTAACACAACAAGACAAAACGCGACAGCAAAACAAAGAGAACAGTAGCGTCATGCAAATATTCAACAAAAAAAGCCGGCAGTTAGCACTCTGTGTAGCTATTGCCATCAGCACCTTTGGCTGTAGCCAACTCACCGCCATAAAAGCACCATCGCCTTCACCAGTGATGATTACTGCCAGCAGCATAGATACTGCGCAGTTAAGGCCCTTAACCTTAACTGACGTAATGCAGTTTCGGGAAATCAAAGGCCGCAGCCTAAGTCAAAACCAACAGTGGCTTATTTACCATGCTGAGCCCGACTATGGTGATAGCACTGGCTATGTGCGACATCTGTTAAGTGAGCAAACTTTTACCATTGCTAATGCCGACCGTGGCCAGTTAAACCAAAATGGGCACTTTGCGTTATTTCGCCAGCAGGCCCCCTTATTAGCCCGAGAGCAAGCCAAAGATGATAAAGCCGCACGCGAGGCTTTAGCTCATGATGTGCTGTTACTCAATACCCAAACTGGTGTGCAAACCCTGTTTAGCCAAATTGATAAATTCGCTTTTAGTGGCGATGGCCAGTTTGCATTTTTATTAAGCCGTAAAAAAGACAGTAAAGACAAGACACAGCTGTTACAGGTATTGGATTTAGCTACCCTTAGCTTAACAGCGTTAGGGCAGGTGATGGATTTTGTGCTTGCCCCAGAAGGCGATCTGCTGGCTTTTGTCAGTGTGGTTAGCACCGAGCCGAGTACCGAGCCGAACGAAACAGCGGCTTCTGCTAAGGTCAAAGATGCGTCGGTTAACCATAACAGCACGCCAGCCAAGAACGCTTCGAAAAATGTCACTGAACAGCAGCAAGTGACGCTGTATGCTGCGGCTAGCAAAAACAGTCAGGTGTTTGCTGCAGCCAATGCAGAGCAGATCCAGCATCTGCTGTTTAGTGAAGATGGGCAGCAGTTGGTGTTTTTGGCTGGCGCTAAAGCCGATAAAAACCAAGAAACTGCGCAGCAGCTGTGGTATTGGTCGGCGGCAACAGCGCAACTACAAGCGTTAGCA
>CAZNXI010000361.1:0-1843 GCA_964577005.1 uncultured Rheinheimera sp. | reverse complement strand
GGCCAGCCCTTATCGATTGAAGAAGTGGATTTAATGCCACCCCAAAAAGGCGAAGTGTTAGTAAAAATTATCGCCACCGGTGTGTGTCATACTGATGCCTTTACGCTTTCGGGTGAAGATCCAGAAGGCATTTTCCCGGCCATTTTAGGCCACGAGGGCGGTGGTATTGTAGAAGCAGTGGGTGAGGGCGTAACGTCGGTCGCCGTGGGCGATCATGTGATTCCGCTGTATACCCCAGAATGTGGTAAATGTAAGTTTTGTTTATCGGGTAAAACCAATCTGTGTCAGGCGATTCGTGCAACGCAGGGCAAAGGTTTAATGCCAGATGGCACTACCCGCTTCTCAAAAGACTGCAAGCCGATTTACCACTATATGGGCACCTCAACCTTTTCTGAATACACTGTTCTGCCAGAAATATCACTGGCAAAAATTAATAAAGAAGCGCCATTGGAAAAAGTCTGTTTGCTAGGTTGTGGCGTGACCACCGGCATGGGCGCGGTGATGAATACCGCCAAAGTGAAAGAGGGCGATACCGTTGCCGTCTTCGGTTTAGGCGGTATTGGTTTATCGGCTATTATTGGTGCAGTAATGGCCAAAGCCAGCCGGATTATTGCTATTGATATCAATGAAGCAAAATTTGATATTGCTAAAAAACTCGGTGCCACCGATGTAATTAATCCGAAAAACTTCGATAAACCCATTCAGGAGGTGATCGTCGAGATGACCGATGGCGGGGTGGATTTCTCCTTTGAGTGTATTGGTAATGTTAATGTGATGCGCTCAGCTTTAGAGTGCTGCCATAAAGGCTGGGGCGAGTCGGCTATTATCGGTGTAGCAGGCGCGGGCCAAGAAATTTCTACGCGGCCATTTCAGCTGGTTACAGGGCGGGTATGGCGCGGTACGGCTTTTGGTGGTGTAAAAGGCCGCAGCGAGTTGCCTGATTATGTAGAACGCTATTTAAATGGTGAATTCGAGCTGGATACTTTTATTACCCACACCATGCCGTTAGAGGATATTAATAAAGCCTTTGATTTAATGCATGAGGGTAAATCTATTCGTACGGTGATTCATTTTTAAGCTCGCATAGCTTTAGCCTGCAGTGGGTAGGCAGTGATTGGAGCCAGAGCGGCGCTTCTGCTTCGTTTTGGCTTGTTATATCAACGCTGTCTGTCAATTTTGCGCTGTATTCGTCAATCAAAAAGCATGCATTAGCTAAGTCGGCAAGCGCTGTGCGTTAGGTAAAGACATTGCTGCTTGATAACAGCCAGCGTTTCTCTGTGGCAAAACGTATGCTGAGTGCTCAGTTTTTTAAATAGGAATAGCTATGACAACGTCAGGGTTAACCAAAGTCAGCGAGCAGCGGTGCTTTGGTGGGAAACAAATTCGGTTTAGTCATCATTCGGCGGTGCTTAACTGCCAAATGCAATTTTCGGTGTTTTTACCGCCACAGGCCGAAGCAGGCAAAGTGCCGGCGATATATTGGTTATCGGGCTTAACTTGCACTGATGAAAACTTTTCCAGTAAAGCCGGCGCGCAGCGTGTGGCCGCCGAGCTTGGTTTAGCGTTAATTATACCTGATACCAGCCCGCGCGGAGAGGGTGTGCCAGATGATGCCAATGGCGCTTATGACTTTGGCCTAGGTGCTGGTTTTTATGTTAATGCCACTGAGCCACCGTTTGCTGAGCATTACCAGATGTACGATTATATTGTCAGCGAATTGCCGGCATTGTTAGAGGCTGAGCTGCCGTTAACGGCGCAGCGGGCGATAAGTGGCCATTCAATGGGCGGTCATGGTGCTTTAGTGATTGGCTTACGTAATCCCGAGCGTTATCGCAGTATTTCG
>CAZNXI010000360.1:0-1848 GCA_964577005.1 uncultured Rheinheimera sp. | reverse complement strand
GCAAATTCTGCAAACAGCATCAGAACAACTCCTTGTTCCGCTCTTCAAAAAAGCCATTTGGCCAAACGGTATCAAATTCGCCATCAGGGGTAATGCCAATAGCACGAATTCGTGTCTCCCTCTCGAACACTTCACAGAAAATGATTTGCGTTTGCTTAGCGTCAAAAGGCAAATCAGCATCCTGGCTATCGCGGATCCGCTTTAACAACCGCAGCACCATATGCTCACTATGAGTTTCAACAAAAAACAGCTTATCTGCGCTGTATTGATTAGTCTGAGTTAGCATCAGGTCTGCTAGTTCAACCTGCCAGGCAGGGTGTAAATGTAACTCTGGCTGCTCAAAACTAATTATGCCGATATCTGACTTAAGTGCGGCTACAACAAACGGGAATACTTGGGAAATGCCCGCGCCGACTTGGGCTGGCAGCAAAGCTGTTTCGTTTTTAGTATCAGTTAGAGCTACGCCATAGCCCGTGGGCGATTGAATAAATTGATAATCCGCTTTGAAATGCATTTTATACCAATCATTCACTTCCTTTTGTAAAACTGCACTTCCAAAGTAAAACGCGTCCCAACCTGCTTGCCCATCAAACCATCGAGGCTTTTCTATCGTGCGTTTTGCCACAAAACTACGGTTTGGAATTACTCGTAATGGGCCTATATGAATTAGCTGGTGTAGCCGCTTTGAGAAATGCCGAAGTGGCGCCAGTATCACATCTGCAAAAGCACACTCAGTGACTACACGACCAGCCAAAGGCTTTTCGTTACATACCTCACTCCACTCTATCGGCATATCTGACAAATCAATCCGGTTATCAATAACAAGCAAAGCCCTATCGGGTAAATTCAGCTCAAAGGAGCCAATCTCCTGAAAAGGCATAACACCATTAATTTCATCATTTATGCTAAGAAGGATGGCCGAAGGATTTAGTATCTTTAATGTAATGGCTTTTTTACCTGCGATTGCGGTAAATACACATAACGGACGATTATTAATTGAAACTCTGCTTTCTTTAACAAAGGCCTTTTTATCAAGCTCACTAAAAGCGATATCCATTTCAATGGCGTAATCTAACACCGGCGCGCTCACATCATGCACAAAACCGACGGCAACGCTTTCGTCAGAATCCGTCATAAAGGTATTAAAGAAGTCCATGCTGGCATCTAGGCCAAAAGACACACCTAAGGTCATCACTTTGGTTAGATCTTTACCGTTGATCAGCTCTGCAAACCCGCCTAAGTAAACATGCTCACCTGTAACGCTGGAATATTCAGGGTCAACGTTTTTATTAACCAATAGCTCATACAGGTACAGTAGCGCATGCAAAATACTGCTTTTTCCCGAGCTATTAGCGCCAAACAGCATGGTAACCGGTGCCAGCGGGATCACAGCCTTGCGGCGGATGCCCTTAAAGTTTTGAATAGTGACAGTCTTTATTTGCATGTAAAATCCTTAACTCCCATACACCGCTTCTAACCGGCTTAAAAGTGACGCCTGTACACGGGTTTCTACTTCAACATCCATTCTGTCGGCAACCAAGGTTTGCAGGGTTATCGCCGCTTCAATATATTGCTTTTGCTCGGCAAAACTAAAACGTGTCCAGTTTTTGGCGTGTTTTTCCGCGTTATGTGCTTTTAATAGTAACTGTAAATTATCTGGGTGGTGTTTGCCCGGGGTTGTGGGATTTAACAAGGCGGTTGCATGGTCTAGTTCAAAATCCAACCCAAAGTAAGCTTTCAGTTGGCGGCTAATGGCTTCAGACTCGTCGATGCGATATTGCTCAGTTACCGTTAGTTGTTCGCTATCGCGTTTGATAATATCGATACGGCGCAGTGGTGCTAAATCTT
>CAZNXI010000359.1:0-1867 GCA_964577005.1 uncultured Rheinheimera sp. | reverse complement strand
AGCAAATATTGGTGCTGATGTACAATAAAGCGGCTCAGGTAAGTTTTACCGAAAAATTGAAGCTTACATTAAAAAATGAGTACTCATTACCTCCAGTGCGAACCTTTCATAGTCTGGCCCTGAAAATTGTTCAACATGCTGAGCGAAGCGGTAAATTAGGCAGAAAAAAGCTGCTAACACCAGATATGAAAGAATACGGCAGCATTATTCGAGAAGCTTATCGACATGGTTACGCTGCTGAGGACGGTTTCATTGAGCCGAGCGAAGTTGAAGATCTTGAGCTGTTTATTGCTCGTTGCCATGCACAGGGGGTAGCGCCTGATGAAGTAGTATGTGATCCGATATTCGCCAAGTCGCCAAGTCGCCAAAGGAACACATTAAAGCTTATGTGCGATTTTATGAGTTACTGCAGGAGAATCGTTTTCGTACATTTGATAGCATGCTGGCTGAAGCAAAACAACTAATTGCCGAACAACCACACTCGGTCAGTCAACTATCTCATGTCATCGTAGATGAGTATCAAGACGTTAATTTGGTTCAGCATGAAATTATCAAGGTATTAGCAGGTAATCGCGCCAGTGTGATGGCTGTAGGTGATATAAACCAAAGCATTTATCAATGGCGTGGCAGCCGGCATGACTTTATCAATGGTATTTTTGAGCAACAGTTTCAGCCTGTAAAGGTGTTCTATTTATCGTGCACCTTTCGGTTCGGTCATCAACTGTCACTTATTGCCAATTCCCTTATTGATAAAAACACTCATAAAACAACAAAGCTTTGTGTAAGCCAACCAAGTCAAACTCCCCGAACAGAAGTGGCGATTCATGCTGGGCTATGCCTTTCTAAAACGCCATTACTGTTAACTAAGGGAACAGGCTCAGCCGCAATTTTGGCAAGAACGAATGCTCACCTCGCAGAAGCTGAGCTAGCGTTGCGTTTATGTCAAATCCCTTATACATACCCTTCTGATAACGCCGAACAAAGCACTAAGTCTGAAAAAACCACCTTGTTCAAACGACGAGAAGTTTGCGTGCTAGTGGTAGCATTCTTGCTCACTATCGATGGTAACTTACAACGGCTTGGCCGGCATAACGATAGAAGAGCCATCATTGCCGGTTTTCTTTGGGATGCAGGCTTTAACTGGGCAACTGGCCAGATGAAAGATGCAAATTCAAAACTGTTAAATCAGAGCGCTGATATTTGGCAGATAATTAGTGAAGTCTTCCAGAATGGCCGTAAACATCGTTTTCAATTTAAAGATTTACTGTCACTAAAGGGCGCTGCGCGAGAAACTGATTTGGCTGCTGAAGTGTATCAAAAAATAGCCATGGCAGGCCTTACTGAGAATATTGGTCAAGAATCATCGATACGGCGCGAGTCTAACGATCAACGCAGAGGTATGTTTCGAATCAAAGAGTTTTTGCAATCGAGCACAATAACCGCTGGAGAGTTTCTATCTGCCGTATTAAACCCTCAGACAACAAGCAGTAGCTTTAGTCCTGTTACATTAGCAACCTTCCATGCCGCTAAAGGGCTGGAGTACGACACTGTTATTATTACCGGATTAAACGATGCAGAATTTCCAGCCACTTCTCCGCTAGAAATAGCCTCGCACAACGAAACAGAAGATCTTTCCAATCCAGACTCACTGGAAGAAGAGCGACGGCTTTTTTATGTAGGCATCACTCGCGCTAAACAAAAACTACATTTGCTGGTACCGCACGATGAGCGCCTAGCACATTGGCTGGATAAAGGCTGGAATACCACACCGAAAAAAGACCCCATTGCATCGAGATTTGTTTATGAACTGGGTTTGACTGAGTGTCTGAAAGTGAGTCAGGCCATCTATGCTGGGACGGCTGATAGT
>CAZNXI010000358.1:0-1873 GCA_964577005.1 uncultured Rheinheimera sp. | reverse complement strand
GTCAGGCGGGCTTGAAGATCGCTCGGCGTCACGCGGCCATCATGCCGCGGCCGGCTTCGAAGCGAAAGCCGGAGTGACCGGCGGGCAGTGTCTCAGTTTGAAATCGCCAGTTCTTGAGCGCTTGGGCTCCGATCCGTAGACGGGTCCATGGTTCAAGCACCGAGGTGACCACATGGCCTGAACCAGCTCCCCAAGCCTATCGCGGACATGGCGACCGGAGACGCAACGCCCGACAAGATCGACGACGAGAGAAGACCCTGCGGCCGTTGCCTGGGTCGAGAGTAGGCTCAAGGGTAGCGCCGCTGGGCAGCAAAGTCGGTCGATAACTAGTTCGGCTTGCTGATGTTCTTAATAAAGGCGGCTCCACTCTGGTTCTCTATGATCTTGAGAGCCGACGAATTCATGAGTGTATGCATATAACAGTGGTGCACTGTTAACACCAGATCTTGAAATTCTGGCCCCCCATCTGATTCGATCTTTTTTATAATTAGGCCGAGACTCTTGCATTCTTCCGCGTGAATGTGACGCTCGTGCGATCTATTGTCCACATAACTTGCGAGTGCCTTACTAACTTGCTTGGCTTTTTTTGCTGCGTCAGGCTCCGACGCAAACATCCCGTTTTTCAATTCCTGCTCAACGAAATCATTTGACCATTTTATGGCATTTTCACATTGACTTAAAAAAGTCGGACGATACTGACCTATCACCTGCTGCCATATCCGAACTCTGTCCGGATACTTGGCGCACTCTTTGACTGCCCTTTTGAACTCTCTGACGACACCGTGCGCTGGAATTCCGCGCAGATGGGGATCGGTTGGGCCCAGATTGGAATGCTTGCCCATCCAGATTTCTTTGCATGCGCAAGAAATCATTGTCCCTGCCGACATGGCGATTTGTGGAACGATTGCCCTGATGTCTCTATCAAAAATTTTATGCAGATAGTCCACAATCGATTGAGTCGCGGCGATGCTCCCGCCCGGTGTATGAAGAAAGAGGTCTAACCCCTTACGCTTATCCAGTCCATGGACCGCCATCATGAACCCGTTCTTATCTTCGTCATTTATCTCAACGTGAGATATGCCGGGCTTCGACAGCCAGCCGGAGTAATAGGCGATAACGTTTCGATCGGTATGCTCGACCAATTTTTCAAGGTAATGTCTTCTGACAATATCAATTGATCCGTTAGCATGTTGGAATCCAGCGCTTTGTTCGCGCTGGATCTGGCGTAGAACCTCCCTCCAGTTTGGCACTAAAGCAGCCTATTCACTTGGCTCTTGATAGCCATACGTGGTCGTAGTAGGGACGGATTCCAGGGGCGACGGCTGCTCTAAACTGTCAGGATCCGAGTCGACAACTGTAGGCAACATTGTGAATAACTCTTCATACTTCTGTGCCAAACGCGCACTACTATCTAGGTCAGACATGGCCACCTCCCTGCCGGTCGGCCAGGACACTATCACGAGTTGAGATGGCTGACAACGCTTGTAGGGAATCAATGACATAGGAGCGATCTTGCTGCGTTTTTGACGATAAAGATAGGCAAATCATAGACCTATCGACCTGAGCGGGGACCAAATGGTTCCTGGCTATGCTTGTTCGCTCAAGCATGAGGTTCAACATGAACAAGCTATCTGCTTCCAAGCGCACCCAACTCCTAGCCCTTTTTGGTCGAGGCTGTGGCTTGCGGCCTAGGCCGCTTCGTCCAGTCAGGTTCGGCCATCATTCAGACTGAAGTTTTATCGACCAGGGCAGGCTTTCCGGGTCCGCAGCGAAAAGCGGCTTGCCGCCGCGGTGATCTTCCCGCGCCCGGTAGGCGTCTGCTTTCGGTCGTTGTTCAATCCGCGGCGAACGCGTCACGGGTCAGGTTTTCCGG
>CAZNXI010000357.1:267-1874 GCA_964577005.1 uncultured Rheinheimera sp. | reverse complement strand
CAGCAGTATAACCGCGCGTTGCGACAAGATAAGTCGCACACAAATAGCATTGCCACATTATTCTGGTTTTTCTGCGCTGATACTGGGCTTTTTACGTCGTCTTAAGATCTATACTCAATGGATTTCAAGATGCACGTAGGCGGCAAGTTCGTGAATCCCCATGAGGTTAGCGGTACTAAGTGATTGGGCCGGGCTGGCGCACCAGGTCACGAACGCAGCCAACACCCGTGCATATTGAAAGACGAAGAGTATATACTGTCGTACTTGCCAGTTAAGTTGGTTTACAAGCATAACATTTGGCAGCAGCGAGGTTTGACGATGTGTGGATACTGTATTGAAAGCGGTTTTGTGTTTGATTTTTGGCAACATGGTCAGTTTAGCCTGCCTGAGCCGTTTCGTGATGAGGCTGGGCAAGTTGATATCGATTTTTCAACGGCTTGCTATGCGTTATTTGAAGCGCCAAGCCCGGCGCAGTTAACCGGCCCTTGGTTAAACGCAGCGCAGAATATTCAGCATTACTGGTCGTTACGCCAATTAGAGCAAGCGTTGTTAACCTTGCCTTTTAACTCAGACATAGCGCTGAAAGCAGCTGCAGGTGCTACTTTTTCAGGCAACACGGCAACCGCGCCAACTGCGAATAACTGGCCGGAACTAACCGCAATTTGGCAGAACTGGCAACAAACGCACGCAACAGCACAACGCCAGCTGCTACCTGCAACTATCGATACTAACTTATTAAATCAGGCTGCTGCTTGCTTAGCCTATGCGCAGCTGCCTTTTGAAAATATTGAAAGCAGTGTAAAAAATTATCAGCCAGATCAGGATGTATTTGCGGATAACGATGAAGAAAGCGCCCAGTTTTATGCTATTTTTGCCGAAGCCTGGTTGGCGTTTTGCCTGCTACGACAGTTTCGGCCCTTTGATCCTGTTTTAATTAGCTGGTCGGCGCTAATGCCTAAGCATATGCCAAGCTTTGGTGTTGAGGATTTAGTGATTATTCGCCAAGCCTTTTGGCATTGCCTACAACTCTATGGTACGCCCTATTTTATCGAGCATGGTCCTTATCAGCGCGCTGAGCTGTTAGCTTATGCGGCCAAGCGTTTTGTATCGCCCTGCCATGCAACTAAAGAGGTTGCGGTAAAGGGGTTAGCCGAGCAAACCGAGTCAAACTCAGCTACTACCACACTAACTATTAGCGACCTTTATCAGCTGCTTAATCAGTATTGGGAGGGTGGCAATGATACCGGTTTTAGTATTCAGCAGGCCGCTGATATCATCGA
This sequence comes from uncultured Rheinheimera sp., assembly GCA_964577005.1. Classification (GTDB taxonomy): domain Bacteria; phylum Pseudomonadota; class Gammaproteobacteria; order Enterobacterales; family Alteromonadaceae; genus Alishewanella. Next base: position 594 of record CAZNXI010000357.1, on the reverse strand, counting down.
AAGCCAAATGGCTTAGTATTTACCGCGGCGCATAACGCCGCGTACTTTTACTGAAAATAGGTGACCATTTTAGCGCAAGCCCTATAACTTTTTGGCGCAAAGGCTTCAACCTATTTGGCGCGAGCGCCTCAGTTTTGCTGTAAAAAGCCTATCCTTTTCGACTCACCAGCCGTTTTTAACGCCACTTCGCTAAGTAAGGCTTTTACAAAGGCGCTGGCATCGGCCATCGGGCGAAAACGGCTTTGCCGTGCTACCGCCGCAAAATCGCCTGGGGTTAGTTGCTGGCTTTGTTTAAGCAGCGCGGCGGCCTGCTCGGCACCGCTTAGC
>CAZNXI010000357.1:0-257 GCA_964577005.1 uncultured Rheinheimera sp. | reverse complement strand
TTGAGTTGCTGGCAATGGCGCTTTAACAGCTGCTCGCTTTGGGCAAAGGTTAAAAAATTAAAGCAGGCTTTTAAATCAAAGCGGCGCAGCGAGGCTTGATCTAAATTGTGCAGCAAATTGGTGCTGGCCACAAAGATGCCGTCAAAGGCTTCCATTTGCACTAGCATTTCATTAACTGCAGTAATTTCCCAGCTGTGCCTTGCTTGGCGCCGATCTTGTAAAAAGCTGTCCACTTCATCCAGCAGTAAAATGGCGCC
>CAZNXI010000356.1:0-1875 GCA_964577005.1 uncultured Rheinheimera sp. | reverse complement strand
TTGCGCATTCCAATTATCAATTTCGGCTTGTTTCTCAACTAAGTATTGCTGTAACAGCTTAAAACGGCTCAGTGCGTTAATCTGCTCTTTACTTAAAAAGCTGATGCTTTGCTGATCTAACATTAAACTACGTTTAATGCGGCGGCCGCCAGATTCTTGCATACCCCGCCAGTTTTTAAACGGGTCGGTCATAAAGCGGCGGGTCGGGATGGTGGTAATGGTTTTATCCCAGTTTTGTACTTTTACGGTATGTAGGGCGATATCAATCACATCACCATCGGCATTTAGCTGCGGCATTTCTACCCAGTCACCCACCCGAATCACATCATTTGAAGAGATCTGCACGCTGGCCACCAGCGATAATAGCGTATCTTGGAAAATCAGCATCAGCACGGCTGCCATGGCGCCCAGCCCTGACAACAAAATAAGCGGTGAGCGATCAAATAAGGCGGCAATCATTAAGATAACGGCAATCGCATAAATCACAATAGTCAGTAACTGTATGTAACCTTTTATGGGTTTATGACGTGCATCTGGCCGACGGGAGTATAACGTATTCACCAAGGTTAATATGTTAGTTAATGCTATTGCAATTGTCATAACAACAAAGGCGTTAGTGACATTAACCGTGACGTGTATTAATAAATCTGGAAGTTTAGGGACCTTATGAATTAAGGTAGAGATAACCAACGCGGGGACAACATTCGCGAGTCGCGCCACAAAACGAAAGTCTAAGCCGCGCTGCTCACATTGCTGCTTTTCAAGGTTTAATAAGTGAAAAACCCCGCGCAGCAAAATATGTTTGACCAGAAAATTAGTGCACCAGGCCAAGGTGAATAACAGTACTAAGCCTAACCACATAGCCAGTAAGCCGTTTTCAGCAGACCAGCTATCGATCATCTCTAATTGCTCCTGCATAACCTGTTTTTAGCTCCGAACGATGATGATTTGTAAGCTATGCTAGCATGCCTGAGCTGGATGATGACAACAAAAAAATCCGGCTGGCGCCGGATTTAATTATCAAGGTTAAAGCTGTTTTTACTAGGAAAGCGCAATACGTTATTTCGCGAGTGTCTCAGAGAGATATGGGCGAATAGTTTTTACCATTCCTTGCAACACTTTAGGGCTAGCTGCCACCACGTTGCCACTCTTCATATGATTATTGCCACCGGCAAAATCACAAATCATGCCGCCAGCTTCGCGTACTATCAATTCTCCGGCGGCAATATCCCATGGCTTTAAACCAATTTCCCAAAAACCATCAAAACGGCCTGCGGCAACATAAGCTAAATCCAGTGCAGCCGAGCCGGTGCGGCGCATATCGGCACAATCAGCAAACAGCGCATTAAACATCTTGCTGTAGCTATCTAAATGGTGTTTGGCTTTAAATGGAAAACCAGTGGCAAGAATAGTGCCTTGCATATCGGGTAGGTTATTTACGCGAATGCGGGTGCCGTTTAACTGGGCGCCACGGCCACGAGAAGCGGTAAAAAGCTCACCGCGCAGTGGATCGAAGATCACCGCTTGGTCTAGTTTACCTTGGTGTTTTAATGCGATAGACACCGCAAAGTGCGGAATGCCTTTGATAAAGTTTGCAGTACCGTCTAAAGGATCGATAATCCATTGAAACTCACTGTCGTTGTTACCGTAATCGCCATGTTCTTCACCGACAATACCATGGGTTGGGAAAGATTTTTTTAACACCGCAACAATAGCTTGTTCAGCTTCACGGTCAACATTGGTTACAAAGTCGTTGGTGCCTTTTGGCATTTTTTGAACCATGTCTAACTGGCCACAAGCTCGCGCAATAACGTTACCTGCACTACGGGCAGCACGAATGGCGATGTTTAACATCGGATGCATAGCGATTACCTT
>CAZNXI010000355.1:0-1885 GCA_964577005.1 uncultured Rheinheimera sp. | reverse complement strand
GCGCCGAAGATGCGGTGATTTCGGATGCACTGAACCATGCTTCTATTATCGATGGGGTGCGTCTTTGTAAAGCCAAGCGTTATCGCTATGCCAATAACAATATGGCTGAGTTAGAAGCGCAGTTACAACAAGCCGATGCCGATGGTGCGCGCTTTAAACTGATTGCCACAGACGGTGTGTTCTCGATGGATGGCGTGATTGCTGATCTGAAAACCGTGTGTGACTTAGCCGATAAATATAATGCCATGGTAATGGTTGATGACAGCCATGCTGTCGGTTTTGTCGGCAAAACGGGCCGTGGCACCCACGAATACTGTGACGTGCTAGATCGCGTTGATATTATCACCGGTACTTTGGGCAAAGCTTTAGGTGGCGCGTCAGGCGGATATACCTCAGGTAAAAAAGAAATTATCGAATGGCTGCGTCAGCGCTCGCGTCCTTACCTATTCTCTAACTCACTGGCGCCATCTATCGTTACGGCTTCAATCAAAGTACTAGAGATGCTGGAGCAGGGCGATGCGCTGCGTGACAAACTGTGGCAAAACGCTAATTATTTCCGCGAGCAGATGACCGCAGCCGGCTTTACCTTAGCGGGTAAAGATCATGCGATTATTCCGGTAATGCTGGGCGATGCCAAGGTAGCAGCGGAAATGGCGAAGCGCATGCTAGCAGAAGGGATCTATGTGGTGGGCTTCTCCTTCCCGGTAGTACCAAAAGGGCAGGCGCGGATCCGGACGCAAATTTCTGCAGCACATACAACAGAGCAGTTGGATAAAGCCATTGCGGCCTTTATCCGCATTGGTAAAGACATGGGCGTGATCGCATAAGGCGGGGCGTAAACAATGAAAGCATTAGCAAAATTAAAAGCAGAACCGGGTATTTGGCAAACTGAGGTGGAAAAACCTGAAGTTGGCCCGAATGATATCTTGATCAAAATTAAAAAAACCGCCATCTGCGGCACCGATGTGCATATCTACAAGTGGGATGAGTGGGCACAAAATACTATTCCACATGGCATGGTGGTTGGCCATGAATATGTGGGTGTGATTGAAGGTATGGGCTCAGAAGTACGCGGCTTTAGCATTGGCGATCGCGTTTCTGGCGAAGGCCATATTACTTGTGGTTATTGCCGTAACTGCCGCGCCGGTCGGGTGCATTTATGCCGGAATACTATTGGTGTGGGTGTTAATCGTACTGGCTCCTTTGCTGAGTATCTGGTTATTCCCGCCTACAATGCCTTTAAACTGGCCGATAATATTCCTGACAATATCGCTGCGATTTTTGATCCTTTTGGTAATGCGGTGCACACTGCCTTGTCGTTTGACTTGGTCGGCGAAGATGTCCTGATCACCGGTGCTGGCCCTATCGGCATTATGGCCGCTGCGGTAGCGCGGCACGTGGGTGCTCGCCATGTAGTCGTAACAGACGTTAACCCGTACCGTTTAGATTTAGCCCTGAAAATGGGGGCGACCCGGGCGGTAGATGTTAGCAAGCAAAGTTTAAAAGACGTGATGCAAGAGCTAGGCATGACGGAAGGCTTTGACGTTGGCTTGGAAATGTCTGGCGTCCCGACGGCCTTTAACAGCATGCTGGATACGATGAACCATGGTGGCAAAATTGCCATGTTAGGTATTCCGCCTGGTACCATGGCGATTGACTGGAATAAAGTGATCTTCAAAGGCTTGGTGATTAAAGGCATTTATGGTCGTGAAATGTTTGAAACTTGGTACAAGATGGCCAGTTTAATTCAATCAGGCTTAGATTTAACACCGATTATCACCCACGAAATGCCAATGGAGAACTTCCAAGAAGGCTTTGAGATTATGTGTTCAGGCCAATCCGGTAAAGTCATCTTAAATTGGTCTTAACCACCGAAAAAGGGGTC
>CAZNXI010000354.1:0-1889 GCA_964577005.1 uncultured Rheinheimera sp. | reverse complement strand
AGCGGAATAGGGTTGCGTTTTATTATTATTGGCACTGACCGGCTGTAATAAAAATGAAGTGGGTGATGTGTCATGGGGGCTTTTCACAACTAAAGACATCAAGCTGGATGCGTTTACTGATCCTATTGTTACTGGCGTAACTTGCCATGTCTCTAGTATTGAGGCTAACTTGGATTTCGCCGATCCTTCAGATAGCGCCATCGCTTGCCGGCAAACCGGCCCTATCACCGCCGAGATGATCGCGCAAATTGATAAAAGCAAAAATGGTGAAGTGCTATTTACTAAATCGAAGAGTGTGTTTTTTAAGAGCATGAAAATCCGCCGTATTTACGATGCGCAAAATCAAACTTTGATGTATTTGTCTTACTCGACCAAAGAAACCTCGGGCAGCTTTAAGCATGGCTTATCCACAGTACCACTTTGGGGAACTGAGGCTTATACCCAAGCCAGCGTACCGAAGCCTTAGAGTACTCGTACTATTTGGTTTATGACGATTACGGGCTGGTTTTGTCGAGTGTCGTACCGGTTGGCTCTGCCATTTTAGTGGGATAAGTTAACAAATAGCACAGAACCAAAATACCCGCTACAGGCGCCAAGCTGATTAACTGCCACCATGGATTTAAACCAGCATCTCGCAGGCGGCGGGTACAGGCCGCAATCCAGGGCAGTAGTACTAAAAGCGAGGTTAGCTGCAATGGCAGAGGCCCTAAGGCTTCAGTAATTAAAGACGCCAGTGCGAGCAACATCAATACCGCCAACGCAAACCACCAGAAGTCATAACGCTTGGTCACACCGGAAAACTCCAAGCTACGTAATATTTCTTCCCTTATCGCAAAAATCGCTTGCTGGCTGGGTGTGATCTCGCCAAGCAGCAAACTGTCTGCCGGTACTTCAAATACCGCAGCTAATGCGCGCAGAGATTCAGTTGAAATCTTTGCCCCCGCTTCAAGACGCTGAATGGTGCGTAGATTAAGGCCACTGAGCTTGGCCAATTGCTCTTGTGACCATTGACGGGCGGTTCTGAGTTCACGTAGCCGAGCACTGTTGATAAACATAACAAATCCTTCTAGTTAACCTATTGGCCATCCTACCATTGGAGAGTGATTTTGGTAACGATCTAACTACGACAGGATGCCGCCATCATGCCGACTTAAGCAGGTTAAAAGAGAAAGTAGCGACTCCGGTACGGCGGGCGTACCGGAGTGATGACAGTATTACTTGTCGTTATGTAAACGCATATGTGGGAATAAGATCACATCGCGGATAGACGCTGCATCGGCTAGCAACATCACTAAGCGATCGATACCAATACCTTGGCCAGCCGTCGGTGGTAAACCGTGCTCTAATGCAGTAACAAAGTCTTCGTCGTAGAACATGGCTTCATCATCACCGGCGTCTTTTTGTGCGACTTGCTCGCGGAAACGCTCGGCCTGATCTTCGGCATCGTTTAACTCGCTAAAGCCATTGCCCAGCTCACGACCGCCGATAAAGAATTCAAAGCGATCGGTAATTTCTGGGTTGTCGTCGTTACGCCGCGCCAGCGGCGATACTTCTGCTGGGTACTCGGTAATAAAGGTGGGATGACGCAGCTTGGTTTCGACCAGCTCATCAAACACTTCCATTAAAATACGGCCATGGCCATAGTTATCTTTTACTTCAATACCCAGTGATTTAGCCAGCGCAGCAACTGCTTCACGCGTATTTAATTGCTCAAGGGTTAACTCTGGGTTGTAGTGCAGGATAGATTCGGTCACCGACATGCGCGCAAACGGCTTACCAAAGTCAAACACTTCGCCTTGATACGGTACTTCAGTGCTGCCCAGTACGTCGAGCGCTAAACCACGGAATAACTTTTCAGTTAAATCCATTAGGTCGTTATAGTCGGCATA
>CAZNXI010000353.1:0-1889 GCA_964577005.1 uncultured Rheinheimera sp. | reverse complement strand
TCAGTCGAGCAAACGACGACTTTATTCGTGTTAGCACCAATGTTATCGCCAATAACAAACGCGCTATTGGCACAGCTTTAGATCCTAACGGTGCCGCTATAGCCGCGATCCGCCGTGGCGAGGGTTTCTATGGCGTAGTGGATATTTTAGGCAACCCCTTTGTTACGGGATATGAGCCCCTTTTCGACAATGCCAACAAGGTCATCGGTATTGGTTATGTCGGCTACAAAGCGGATTTAGATGCGCTTAATGGCCTGATTGTCAAAAGCCGTTTACTTAATCAAGGCTTTATCGCCATTGAAGATCGTAACGGCAATATAAGAGTGCATTCAGATAATATTGCTGTTGACGCCATTAAACCGATTATTTCAAACGAAGTTAAAGGCTGGCAGCTTCAAACCCTCGCTTTTCCAGCGTGGGGCTACAAAATTCATCTTGCTTTTACTGATACCGAAAAAAGTCAATTAGTCTGGCAAACCTCGCTTAAAATCGCGCTGTTTGTAATCATTTTTGGTTTAGTGCTAGTTTTATTAGTTTTCTTCTTAACTCGAACAGTCGTAATCCACCCATTAAGCACAGTGAACGCCTCTTTACGAAATATTGTTGAAGGCGAAGGCGATCTCACTACGCGCTTAAATTTCAACCGTCGCGACGAAATTGGCGTTATGGCGACAGGCTTTGATGCTCTCCTCGAACGCGTCAGACAAACTATCTTGGCGGTACAGAGCATCGCTAAAGATTTAAATAATTCAGCCAATGTGATGCAGCATGCCTCGCAAGACGTGATGCAGAAAATCAGCCATCAAACAGCAGGCACAGCCGATATTGCGGGCGCCATTGCCGAAATGACCACCACCGCTCAATCTGTGGCGCAAAGCGCCGTTAATGCCGAGCAATCGGTGCTAGAAGTTGCAAATCTGGCCCAACAAGTAATGGCGATTATTGAAAATACCGTAAAAAATTCACAACAACAAATTCAATCCGTGAACCAATCAGAGCAGGCGATTACTTCACTCACCAAAGCCAGCACAGATATAGCAAAAGTACTGGAAGTCATTAACAGTATTGCCGAACAAACCAATTTACTCGCCTTAAACGCAGCGATTGAAGCAGCTCGAGCCGGCGAGCAAGGCCGAGGATTTAGTGTTGTTGCCGATGAGGTTCGGTCACTGGCAAGCCGCACCCAAGCCTCTACTGGCGAGATAAAAAACATGATCGCAGGCTTAGAAACTGGCGTTCTATCGGTCGCTAATATCAACAGCCAATACAAAGATACGGTTGCAGCCAACGTTAAATTTGCTGAGCAAGCACGGCAGGCTTTAAATGCAGTGATGCAGGCTGTAGAACATATAAAAAGCCAAAACATCAGCATTGCCAGCGCAGCAGAAGAGCAAAGTGCCGTATCAGATACCTTGCATCACAAGACGCAACACATCACCCAACTGGCGTACGACAGCGCAGACCAAGCCGCACTCACGCAGCAAACCAGCAACAAAGTTAGCCAGCAGTGCGAGCAATTAGTCAGCATTTTAGCTGCCTATCGGATTTAAAAAAGCCCAAGCCATAAAAAGGGAGCTGTAAAAAGGGGTCAGAGCTAATTTCCGTAGGAAATTAGCTCTGACCCCTTTTTCGCATTTTCGAAAGAAATTAACTCTGACCCCTTGATTACCCTTGATTAGATTATCTCATGATACGGATTTTAGACTTATCCCACTTTAGAAGTAGGTTTTCACGAAACCACATTGGCTTGGCAAGGTTATACTCGTGATTTTTTATATCTAGCCAACCATTGGGGTTAACTTCGGCAAATGGAATTAGAATATCGGTATTATCAAAGAAGTAAACTCGATGGCACTGACTGGGCATGTCATAAAGTTGAGCAAGGCTCC
>CAZNXI010000352.1:0-1895 GCA_964577005.1 uncultured Rheinheimera sp. | reverse complement strand
CAGTACGCACCTTGGTTTGGTTAATGCGGCCAAGCGAGGCCAACATCCGCATCATAATTTGATCCGAGGGCATCTCTAAACTGAAAATAAGCACAGGTTTATCGCTGGTAATGGCGGCATGCTCGGCCAAGTTCATGGCGAAGGTGGTTTTCCCCATCGAAGGTCGCGCAGCAACGATAATTAAATCTGACGGCTGCAAACCATTGGTCATCTTATCCAGATCGACATAACCAGTAGATAACCCCGTGATGCCATTTTGTGGCGAACGGTACAGCGCATCAATTTTATCGATGGTCTTCGCCAGAATATTATTAATTGGCTCCGGGCCTTCGTTAGCATTGGCGCGCTGCTCAGCAATTTTAAACACCTTGGTTTCAGCAAAGTCTAATAGCTCGGCGCTGGTACGGCCCTGCGTATCATAACCAGCATCAGCAATATCATGTGCTACCGCGATCATATCGCGCACCACAGCACGCTCTCGCACGATCTCGGCATAAGCTAAAATATTGGCGGCACTTGGGGTATTTTTAGCAATCTCACCAAGATAGGCAAAGCCACCAATATCCTCTAACTGCTGGTTAGCTTCTAAAGACTCAGAGACGGTAATCAGATCGATTGGTTGATTAGACTCAGCTAAACGCAACATTGCACTAAAAATAAAGCGGTGTGAACGTAAGTAAAAATCTTGCTCAACAACTTTCTCAGAAACCCGATCCCATGCCTCATTATCCAGCATCAAACCGCCCAGCACAGATTGCTCTGCTTCAATAGAATGCGGTGGCATCTTTATAGCTGCAACCTGCTTATCTTTTATGTTACTCATAAGGTATTAAACTGCCGAAGGGGAAAGAACCAATTCTGGTGGATATGCTACCTTGCGCTGAGCAGAAGTCCAAGCAAAGTATGGAAATATCTTAGTGAGTGCAAGCTGTATTGGAGATGAATAAAACGTTGGGAGGAAACGAAAAAGAGGAAAGCACACTGCTAAGAGGCAGTGTGCTTAATGCCTTAGGCTTCAGCAATAACAACTACTTTGATAGTTGCTACAACTTCAGCGTGTAACTGCAGATCGATTTCGAACTCGCCAGTTTCACGTAAGGTACCGTTTGGTAACTTAACTTCAGCTTTTGAAACCGCTACACCAGCTTCAGTGATCGCATCAGCGATATCACGGGTGCCGATAGAACCGAACAGACGGCCTTCATCACCAGCTTTAGAAGCGATAGTCACTTCTGCAAGCTCAGCAACTTTAGCAGCACGCTCGTTAGCAGCAGCTAAGTCAGCAGCCAATTTGGCTTCTAATTCAGCGCGACGGGCTTCGAATTTTTCAATGTTAACTTTGGTAGCTGGAACTGCTTTACCCTGTGGGAATAAGAAGTTACGTGCATAACCAGACTTAACAGTTACATTGTCACCTAAACCACCAAGGTTAGCGACTTTGTCTAACAGAATAATTTGCATTGCCTATACCCCTCTGTATTAGCTGTGTGAGTCGCTGTATGGTAACAGAGCCAAGTAGCGAGCGCGTTTGATGGCGCGAGCTAACTGACGCTGATATTTAGCGCTAGTGCCAGTAATACGGCTAGGTACGATTTTGCCACTTTCTGTAACGTAGTTTTTCAGAACGGCGGTGTCTTTGTAATCAATCTCTACAGTGCCTTCTGCAGAAAAACGGCAGAATTTACGGCGACGGAAAAAACGTGACATTTGTCTGTCTCCTAACTTAATTGTTCAATCTGTTGCGCATGCAGGACCAGTTTTGCCTGACCACTGCGGCTCTGATGGCGGTTTAAAAAACCCCCTACCCGAACGCTACTGCCCAACGTCAAATGCTGAGCTTGTTGCTGTAACACTGTGCCGCTTAATACCACTTGCATCCGCACATAAGCCTGACG
>CAZNXI010000351.1:0-1945 GCA_964577005.1 uncultured Rheinheimera sp. | reverse complement strand
CGCCTCGTTGCGTCCGAGGCTCGATAGTACCGGAGCAAGCCGGCAGAAGTAGGGACAGCAGAAACAGGGACAGTGACCTTAGATTGAGTCCAGGGTCACTGTCCCCAATTTTCTCTCGTTCAAAGGCAAGGACGTAAAGATTCCCGAAGTCGCCAGAGCGCTGAACGTCGCGCATGTGCTGGAAGGTTCGGTGCGCTGGTCCGGAAACACGCTGCGCATCACCGCGCAACTGATCGATGCGCGCTCCGACACACATCTGTGGTCCGAAACCTACGACAGGGAATTTGACGACGTCTTTGCAATCCAGGATGAAATTGCTGCCGCCATTACCGACCAGCTGAGAATTACCATGCTGGCCAATGCACCGACCGCGGAACGGACTGATCCACAGGCTTATGCGCTGTATTTGCACGCTCGCTACCTTTTCAATACCTTTAACAGGGCGAACCAGGTGCAGGCGAAGGCTTTGATCGACCAGGCGCTGGCCATCGAGCCGGACTACCAGCCGGCATTGATTCGGCTCCGGGCAATGATCATGCTCACGGAAGACTGGCAGTCGTCGCGCGATTTCCATGCGCTTGTCGCACGCATCACTGCAGCGGACCCGGACAACGAAAGTGCCAATTCCGTACAAAGCTGGGTCGCACTGTTCGTGCACGGCGACGTTGCGGCTGCGGCCCGCTTTCTCGAACGCGCCATGCGCCGGTCGTCCACGGATACCGAATTTCTTCGTGGCACATCCGTTATTTGCAAAGCGCTCGGTCTGGTCTCGGAGGCGCTGGCCTCTTCGTACCGGGATACGGGGCAGTTCGACCAGGCAGAAACGATGATGCAAAGCGCCGTCGACCTGTTGCCGGAGGATTCGGCGTTTCGCTTTGCGTTGGCGCGATCACAGCTTCTGAACGGGAAGCCGCAACTGGCTCTGGATTGGGTAACAAGCCGGGAGGATCGGCAGAATTTTCAGTTACAGCTGCTGGAAGTTAAGGCACGACACGACCTTGGCCAGGTGGCCGAGGCTCGTGCGGCGCTCCTGGAAGTCGCGGAGGACGCCGTTCTCGAAGTGCCAATCGCTACGGTGGAGGCGTTTGCCTGGACCGGCGAAAAAGACCGGGCGTTCGCCTATCTTGCGACGCCTGCAGTCCGCGGAGACATTTTCGAGCAATGGCAAAGCGCGTTTCTCCGACCGCTGCATGACGATCCGCGCTGGGAGTAGTTACTCGAACGCTTCGGCCTTGCGCGTCACCAGCTCGAAGCACTCGATCTGGACATCCGGTTGCCGCCCGGCGTGACGATCGTTCATCGCTAAACCATAATGGAGGGCATCTTGTCGCCAACGAGGTTACCGATGGAGAATAGCAATGGATGAAGAACGAAGTGTCTGGCAAGGCACGCCGTCGCAAGTGGTGAATCTCGGTTCTTTCATCCTGCTCGGATTGTTTTTCTGGCTGGTTATCCCGCTCTTTGTCATGCTCTGGCGGTGGCTGGTCGTCAAGAGCACCAAGTATGAGCTGACGACCGAACGACTTCGGCTGCGTCACGGCGTTTTCAACAAAGTTTCGAATGAACTCGAACTGTATCGCGTACGTGATTACGTACTGGAGCAACCGTTCTTTTTGCGTGTTTTCTCGCTTTCAAACATCGTGCTTACGACCTCGGACAAAACGCATCCGCGAGTCGTTATTGAGGCAATCAGGGATGGCGAGGAACTCAGGGAGAAATTGCGAAAGTACGTCGAGCTTTGTCGTACCAGGAAGGGCGTTCGGGAAATAGACATCGAATAAAAAAGGCAGGTACTGCAGATGGAAGCATTCAATATCGTCGTATTGGTCGTTGGACTGGGCTTACTGATTTTGGGCGGCGTATCCGGCTATGCATTGTTCGCACGGGCACTGAAGATATCCGACAAGTTTGGCGACGAAACGAACGTCGGCACGCTGTGGGGACT
>CAZNXI010000350.1:0-1945 GCA_964577005.1 uncultured Rheinheimera sp. | reverse complement strand
CAGGCTAAAGCAGCGTAATTGGCGGCAGTCCAGCCACCTAGCGCAATTTGCAGTACCACCACCACCAACGCAAGTAAGGCTAACGGCTTTAAGGTTGTTAACTGCGGTTCCGTATTGTGCAATGCTGGCTGCTGTTGTAACCAATATAGCGCCAGCAAACTAAATAATAAAAAGCCAAACATCAGATGGGCTAACACGATAATTGGCAGTAAGCCCATCGTGACCGTCCAGGCCCCTAAGGCTGACTGAAGAATGACAATAGCCAATAATGCGGTAGGTAATGCACGCAGATGCTGTTGTTGCCGCCAGCTAATAACAAAAAGTGCCGCAATCAGTAAGCCCAATGTCCCGGCTAAATAGCGGTGGATCATTTCATTCCAGGCTTTATGATGCTCTAACGGCCGCTCAGGAAAACGCGCGGCAGCTAATTCCATTTTCTCAGGTTTATGCGGCACTTTTAAAAAACCATAACAACCTGGCCAGTCAGGGCAACCCAGCCCCGCATCGGTTAATCGCGTGTAAGCCCCTAAAATAATCACCAGCATGGTCCAACACAGTGTTAGCGTAATCAGTTTCTTTTGAAAGGTCATCTCTAGTCTCCCTGCTGCTCGCTTTATTTTTTATTTATTATTGCGAAAAGGTTTACACGCTAGTTCTATCGTAGTTCAGTAACTTCATTAAATCCGCACGAATCGCTTTAGCCGTTACCGCCATGTCTGTTGCTTGCTCTGGCATGGGGTAACGCAATAACACTAAACCTTGCTGATCAACCAGCACAATGTGGTTTTGTAATTGGCTAGCTTGCGGACTCTGTTGTAATTGAAACACAGGGTAATCTGCTGGCAATGTTGCACCAACAAATACCGGCTGTACCTGCTTCTGTTTGCGCCCCAACCCCAAATACATCTGCTGTACCGTATGTAACGCTTGTTGACAGCGCGGCTGCAGGCACTGCTCAGCGACTACTGCAATCCGCCAATGATTCATTTGTTTACTAGCGTCATCTAATAAGAAAATTTCTTGTTGCAACCACTCGCCACGACTAGAAGAACCTGGATTAAACCAACCAAACTCCAAGACCAACTTCGCTGCCAACAAAGGCAGCGCACAACATAAAATAAAGAGTAGTAAAAACTTATTTTTATTCATTTTGCTCTCCTGTTACTCTTTTAGGCTGCAAGCTGGCGGCAATAGCCACCCCCAGCACAGCTAAGGCTAAACCAAACCATTGCAACGCGTAGCCACGATGTTTTTCGGGTGGTAACACCACGGGTTGATAATGTGGGATAAAAGCGGATTGTTGCTGCTGATAAATCAACGCAGGATAAAGCGGTACCGCAAGCTGTTGCTGTAACGCAGCAAAGTCAACTTTCTGCATCCGCATTGGGTATTGACTACCCTCAAGATTTTGCCCCAGCAATACCCCACCCAGTTGCGTTCTAACTAAACCATCGAGTGCAAGTACTGCTGGGATCTCTGGCACTGGCAGCTGTTGCCGGTTGCTAGGTGCAAGCATCCAGCCAAGGTTAACTAATACCAGCTGACGAGGATCATTAAAATGAACCGGGATAATCACATCATAACCCACACGGCCATCGAGAATTTTGTTATCAAGTAACCAAATATAAGGTGATAGCCAATACGCTTGATCCTGAATAATCAGCCCATCAACCTCACTTAACGGAGCAGATAACAAACCTTTTCCTGTGACAGGGCCTTGCTGTAATTGCTCAGCTAATTGCTGTAATTGTGTTGATTTCTCTGTAGCGCGCTGTAATTGCCAATAGGACAACTTGATTAAAATGGCAAAAGCAGCCAGAGTAATAATTAACCAAACACGGTTAATGATAAATTTGTGACCGAACAACTCAAACTGCATCAGTCAAACTCCGGAGTTATCTATGCTGATTAAAATAATCATCGCACTATTGTTATTATTTATTTT
>CAZNXI010000349.1:0-1953 GCA_964577005.1 uncultured Rheinheimera sp. | reverse complement strand
CAAAAAGCAATGGAAAAAGCACGTCGCAACATGACTCAAGTTGAATTAAATGGTAATACTTTGCATCACCCTACTAAAGGTGTGCATTCAGGTTCTAATGTTTATATGCAGCCTGCTGCAGAAGGTACTGGTCTAATTGCTGGCGGTGCTATGCGCGCTGTGCTGGAAGTTGCTGGTATTCAAAACATTTTATCTAAGTGTTACGGTTCAACTAACCCAATTAACGTAGTTCGCGCAACTATTAATGCTCTAGCGTCTGTTAAGTCGCCAGCGCAAGTAGCTGCAAAACGCGGTTTACGCGTTGACGATATTCTGGGGTAATTTACCATGACGAAGAAAACTATCAAAGTCACTCAGGTGAAGTCTAGCATTGGTCGCTTACCGCGCCATAAGGCTTCATTGCTGGGTTTAGGTTTACGTCGTATTGGTCACACTGTTGAAGTTGAAGATACTCCTTCAGTTCGTGGTATGATCAACGCCGTTTACTACATGGTTAAAGTGGAGGAGTAACAGATGTTATTAAATACTCTTGCTCCAGCACCAGGTGCTAAGAAAGAAAAGCGCCGTCTGGGCCGTGGTATCGGTTCGGGCTTAGGTAAGACAGGTGGCCGTGGTCACAAAGGTCTTAAATCACGTTCTGGCGGCGGTGTCCGTCCAGGTTTCGAAGGCGGTCAAATGCCTTTAAAACAACGTTTACCTAAGTTCGGCTTTACTTCTCAGAAATCACTGGTTTCTGCTGAAGTACGTTTACACGAACTAGCTGCCGTTAATGGTGACGTGGTTGATTTAGCTTCTTTAATGGAAGCAAACATCATTTCTCGTACTGTTAAGTTTGCTAAAGTTGTGCTATCAGGCGAGATTACTCGTCCTGTAACTGTTAAAGGTTTAGGCGTAACTAAAGGCGCGCGTGCTGCAATTGAAGCCGCCGGCGGTAAAGTAGAAGAATAATAAGGATAGTACGCGATGGCTAAACCAGGTTCGGACTCAAGAGTAGCAAAAGGTGGTTTCAGTGAATTGAAATCCCGCTTGTTATTTGTACTCTTAGCCATAATCGTATTTCGGTTAGGCTCATTTGTGCCAATTCCTGGAATTGACGCCACCGTGCTAGCTCAGTTATTCGAGCAACAAAGAGGTACCATCGTTGAAATGTTTAATATGTTCAGCGGTGGTGCTCTTGAGCGTGCTTCAGTATTTGCGTTAGGTATTATGCCTTACATCTCTGCCTCTATTATCGTACAGCTTTTGACGGTTATGCATCCGGCAATGGCTGAACTGAAAAAAGAAGGTGAAGCTGGTAAGCGTAAGATTAACCAGTACACGCGCTACGGTACGTTAGCATTAGCGATACTACAATCTATTGGTATTGCCACCGGCCTGCCAAATATGATACCAGGGTTAGTTCTTAACCCAGGTTTTGCCTTTTACTTTACTGCGGTAATTAGTTTGGTTACCGGCACCATGTTTTTAATGTGGTTAGGTGAGCAAATAACAGAACGCGGCATTGGTAATGGTATTTCGTTGCTAATTTTTACCGGTATTGTTGCTGGCTTCCCGTCTGCCATTGGCCAGACGATTGAGCAGGCACGTCAGGGCGATTTGCACTTTTTACTATTAATTGCTATTGGTGTGATCGTTGTTGCGATTACCTGGTTTGTGGTGTTCTTTGAACGCGGCCAGCGTCGTATTGTGGTTAACTATGCTAAGCGTCAGCAAGGTCGTCAGGTGTTTGCTGCGCAAAGTAGCCATTTGCCTTTAAAGGTAAACATGGCAGGTGTTATACCACCAATTTTTGCATCTAGCATAATTCTGTTCCCTGGCACTATTGCTAGTTGGTTCGGATCAGGCGAAGGTATGTTAGCGAATTTCTTACAAGAGTTAGCGCTAACATTATCTCCGGGACAACCGCTGTATATGATGTTATACTCAGCAGCGATAATTTTCTTCTGTTTCTTT
>CAZNXI010000348.1:0-1971 GCA_964577005.1 uncultured Rheinheimera sp. | reverse complement strand
CGTTGAAAATATACCCTGTTGGAGTATACTTTGATTTATAAAACCAAGGTGTTTGCAACTTTAACCAAGAAAGAGCCGTTATCTGACGCTGATCTTATCAAAGCCTGTAAGGAATTGAACGAAGGGCTGTTTGATGCAGATTTAGGCGGCAATGTTTATAAAAAGCGCATTGCATGCGGTAACAAAGGTAAAAGTGGCGGCTATCGTACTATCGTTGGAGCTGTTGTCGGCAGTAAGTATTTTTTCCTCTACGCTTTTGCCAAAAGCGATAGGGCTAATATCAACGCCAAGGAGAAATTAGCGTTGAAAGAATTAGCAAAAGAATTTTTGGCATTTAGCGAGGATGAGATTAACCAACTAGTCAAAGATGGTGAACTCGTTGAGGTAGGTAATGTATGAGTGATATTTTAAAAGCCGTGCATAACACAGCAAAAGGCTTACATAAGTCAGGGGTTATCGACAAGACTACCATGCGCAAATTTGACGCGCTGTGTTTAACCAGTGTGCATGAATTTACACCAGAGCAAGTGCGTACTTTGAGGCTTAAATATAACCTTTCACAACCTGTGTTTGCTCGCTACTTTAATGTGAGTGACAAACTAGTAAAAAAATGGGAACAAGGCGAGAGTAAACCTAAAGGCGCCGCTTTAAAAATGCTATCTCTGGCAGAAAAGAAAGGCCTTGAGGCAATAGCATGAGTTGCTGCTGAAGTAAGCCTTCATTCATACAGCAGAAACTGCAGACTTTCATCAGTTCATCTAACGTGATAGTGTAATATCCAGCACGCAACTCCACCCCAATGCAGCGGTAATATCATCCTGAGTGTGTCAAATGCAACGTCAACAGCCGCTTGCGTTGCTGTGGCAAATCGTCGCAGCGGTTTTTTGGTTTAAAGTCCACCGCTTGCAGCAAATTATCTACACCATAAAAATGCTTGATTTACATTCAAATGGCGGCCTAGACTCGAGCTAATTTTGCGACATGCAGGGTTTGCAACACCGCAACTAGCGGGTTCTGATCCTTTTGAATAAGCTACTAGTTAAGTTTTAAGGTTAAGTGCGGAAATTTCGATGCTGTATATATTAGGCGGTCTACCCGCTACAGGAAAAACTGAAATCTCGAAGTATCTTGCCGCTTCTTTGAATGCAGCTCATATTCGCATTGATACCATTGAGCAACGGTTAAGAGACCAAGGTTTTAGGAACCTCTATGATGAGGGCTACCAAATAGCTTTTTTACTTGCTTTGGATAACCTCAAAAATGGTATTTCTGTCGTCGCTGATTCGACAAATCCAGTGAAAGAATCAAGGGATGCTTGGGTAAATGTAGCTAAGCAGGCTCAAAGCTCATTCACAGAAATAGAGATCATTTGCTCAGATAAACAAGAACACAAAAAGCGCGTCGAAACGCGGAATACTGATATTCCAAACCTTTTGCTGCCAGATTGGGAAAGCGTAACCTCAAGGGAATATCAAAAATGGCTATCGCCAGATATCGTCTTAGATACCGCAAGCAAAACTCCTGAGCAAAGTAAACATGAGCTTATCCAAATACTGCGTAGTGGCTATAAAACATAACAAGGCGTCATAAATAAAACCACTCGCGGGCCACAGTGCTCACGTTTTTCTATGCGTTTGGTATTGCAGTGGCACACTATACGGGAGCCATGTAGTGGCTGTTGTCGCACATTTACGTTGGCAGCCTGCGCTAGCGTCGCAGCCGCATGGCAAAACCCAAGCCCGCCATTAGCAGCACTAACAGCATAATACCAACCACCACCATATCGCGCCCCTCACGGCCTAGCAGTGGTTGCAACAGGCCCCATTTATGCACAAACGAAAAGCTGTAGCGCTCAACACGGCTGGCCTGGCTTTGCTGCTCAATTAACTGGCCGCTTACGGCATCGACAAATAGCCTGCCGCCGGGGTAGTCAAACTGCCATACCGGCAGGCGCTTATTGCGAAAATCGTA
>CAZNXI010000347.1:0-1974 GCA_964577005.1 uncultured Rheinheimera sp. | reverse complement strand
AACCTAAACCCTAGCATTTCGTTGTAAAACGTTACATTAAAAGAGTCGCACCCATTGACGATGAGAGATAGTGTTTATTAAGTCTTACA
This sequence comes from uncultured Rheinheimera sp., assembly GCA_964577005.1. Taxonomy (GTDB): domain Bacteria; phylum Pseudomonadota; class Gammaproteobacteria; order Enterobacterales; family Alteromonadaceae; genus Alishewanella. Next base: position 1,885 of record CAZNXI010000347.1, on the reverse strand, counting down.
TTGGGTAGGCGATCGCGGCACAACAACGCGCTGCACCCGACCGCCGGGAGATCGTCTAAGAGGCAAAGGTTATCTGCGGCGGGTGAGCTAAGCCGTTAGAAAGTCAAAAAGTCAGATCTTTCATTCAGTCCAACTTCGATTCTATTTTTCAAAAAAGTTGAGTCCCTAATCAAAAAATAATGCTAAAAAATATATTTTCTCTGACATTGAGTGTTGTCAGTATCACTACTGTACAATTTTCACTTAAAGTAGTTGCACAAACTTCTTCCCAGTCATGTGCTGCACAAGGGTGTGCCCAAATATTTGGTGTCACTGGAAATGATGATAGTAAACTTGGAGCAGTAACACGTTATTCTGCAAATACTGCCACTTCAACATCTCCCAATCTGAAAATTTCCTCTGGGTGGATTGCCACTCCAATAGGACTAACAAACCTTAGTCGTGGTGGTTTTACAACATATATTGAGACTAGATCAACCAAAGACTGTCGCTATGGCTGTGATCGAATTTATGCTTGTCATACTGCTAGGTATGGCAGTAGTAATGTAACGGATGTGGTCGATAGCTCTACATTTTGGACAGATAGCACCTTACTAAGAACCTATGGCGTTCGTTATGTTGGCAATAATAATTGGCAGGCTTTCTGGTGTGATAGTCAACAATGTCGAAACTTTGCACCTGTAAATTTAAGTCAAGGCCAGGGTTTTCCTTTCGCAGCATCAGGTGGTGAAAGCAGCAGTCCAAATAACTACTTTGGAAATGTTCAATTTAATAACAATCGTCTTGTTTATGCAGGTGCAACCCAGTACACTTCTTTTTGCTGGTCATTTCCTGTTAAAAATAATTTAGTTCAAGGTAGTTCAAATGGAATTAGCTCATGTGCTTCATTCAGTTGGACTACAACTTATAAGACTAATACGGCTTTTATGAGATTTAATGAAAGAGCATATCAGAATATCTATCTTTCAAACATAGATAGAATATCTACAAGACGACCATTATTGGCTTCAAGAGAAATAAATCACATTTCAGAAGCAAATAATCGTTTTCTTAATGCTCAGTCTACTTCGAATGAGAATAGAAGTTTTAATTCCAAACCTCTTTTGAGTGCATCTGATCAAGAAATTATAGATGCTGCCCTTGAATGGACTCGTATTTCATTTGATGTTTCTGGTACACCAAAAGTGGTTTTGGTTCGTTCCGTCACAGTGGATGACTTGTCCAAATTAGGCTTGCCTGAGGCTGCGGGTGTCAACTCGGGTAAATCTTTAAAGCTTGTAGTGCTTAAAGGAGATTTCGACCTAACTAATTTGCGGGGTGGATTTTCGTCTAAATAAAGAAAAGGCGAAGGCTAGTTATATTGGCTATATTTTCGACCTTGAAATAGGTGTACCTACAGCAACTTTAACCTCTAAAAATGGCGGCAGATTTCGTAAGGCTCTAAATCAGCCTAATTTACCAGATGATCTTCAACCGGGGGAACCTGGATTCTCCAAGAGTAATGCTCCTGATACTTCTCCTGTACCTCTTCCAGCACTTTGAAATCATATATTTTGATTTTTGGTGATAAAATTTACAAGTTTTTTATCACAAGGCTTCTATTTTATAAAAATAGAGTGACTGCCCGTTTGCAATACGGTGTTAGTTATGTTATTGATCGTAGGGCGATCGCCTTGCATTATGTATGTAAACACATTGCACTGGAGGAGGTTGTAATAGCGTCCTGGCTTGTTTCCTTTACAGGCCATCGCTCAATTTTGGGGCGTTAGACCCCGCCAGTGGTTTCTAGTCTTTTGTTCAGTTCATTTCTGTTCTGGTTGCTGAGTTTAAGTTTTAGAGTTTTTGGGCTTCGGTTGAAACATGTGACGGCAGGGGCGGGGTCTAA
>CAZNXI010000346.1:934-1997 GCA_964577005.1 uncultured Rheinheimera sp. | reverse complement strand
GCACCAGTAAAATGGCTTGTAGCTCTGCGTTATCGGGCATTATCGTTAATAGCGGCAATTCGGCCCGCACGTTAGCGCCGGTTTCAGCCACCAGATTGGTTACACGGCCGCTAATGGGTGCAGTAATCAACATTTCACCTCGGGCGCTAAGTTCGGTATATTGCTGCGATAGTCGTGATAGCTCGCTATCTATTAGCGTAAGCTGCTGCTGTTGCTCACCGGGTAAGCGTTCAATTAAACCTTCTAATTGCGCAAACTGGGCTTTTTGGTTCTGCGCACTGGCATTCAGTTCGGCCAGCTGCTGGCGCAGGTTTAATACTAGTTCTTGTTGTTGCTGTAACTCGGTAGCAGAAATGGCACCGCGTTGCTGCAAGGCGCTAAAATCGTGCTGTCGCTGTAGGTGTAACGCCAGTCTCTCTTGCAATAACTGCTGCTGCGCCTGTAAATCTTGCAATAAATTCTGACTAAGACGTAAGCGGCTTTGATATTCACTGGCTTGCTGGTTAAATTGGGTAATCACTTGCTCGCGGCGCTGGCTCACCAAAGCAATTTGTTGCTCAATACCTTGTCGTAAGGTGCTGGAAAGGCTATCGCCCATGGCAAGTTGGTCGGGCATGCGCAGCAGCGCCAGCCGCTCACCGGCCTGCACCTGCTGGCCATCTTCAATAAACACCTGTTGAATAACGCCCGAGCGCGGCGACATGACTTTTGCTAAACCCATATCAGGCTTAAGATAACCAGTAACGGTTTCTTTGCGGTTAAACGAGGCAAGGCTTAAAAAGGTAATGAGAGCCAGCACCACGCCCACCAGTATACCGGTCAGTAGGGTGCTAGAAAGTGGCTGCGCGATAATGACATCACCGTCTAAACGGGCGCTTTGCTGCTTAATAGCATTTTCGCGAAACAATCCTTGCTCTGCCACAACAACCTCTAACTTCTATTGTGTTTACAAAGAAACAAACTTAACAATGGGTTGTAACCTACATGCTCATTTTTGTGAATACAATACATTGCTATATTCTATTTAGTTATAAACATATACCTAAAATGATATTAACTCTGG
>CAZNXI010000346.1:0-924 GCA_964577005.1 uncultured Rheinheimera sp. | reverse complement strand
GGGGGGGGGGTAATAAATTCAATCACTTAGCCTTAGCGTAAAAAACCAAGAAGTAAAATCATTAAAAACTGTTTGCTGAAAAAACCAGCAGGATCTTGCTAATATTGCAGCATTAGCTAAAGAGTAAACAGGCAAAAAGTAACCTTAACGGACTTAACCGCTGTTAGATGGCGGTAACAGCGGCGAATCTTGTTAACCTGCTAGTTACAGATTTTTAAATGACGCAAGCGCCATTCCTCCCGAGCGGCATAAAGCACCGGCACCATAAAGACGCTTAGTAACACAAACAGCATACCGCCAAGTGTGGGTATCGCCATTGGGATCATTAAGTCTGCACCGCGGCCAGTGGCACTAAGTACCGGTAACAGTGCCAGTATGGTGGTAGCAGAGGTCATTAAGCAGGGGCGTATGCGTTTGGCCGCAGCGGCACAGACTAACTCGCGCACTTCGGCACGGCTGCTTGCTGGCCGGGCAGAAAATTGCTGTTTCAGGTAAGTCGCCATCACTATGCCATCGTCTACAGCAATACCAAATAAGGCTAAAAACCCGACCCAGACCGCGATACTGAGGTTATAACTTTGCAGATTAAATAGCTCCCGCAGATTGGCGCCAAACCACTGGCTGTTGAAAAAGTCCGGCTGTGCGAACGCATCCAGCGCGATAAAGCCGCCGGCCCAGGCAATGGCAATGCTGCTAAAAATCATCAGTGCGGTACTGACCTGCTTAAACTGTAAATACAGCAGCATAAACACCAGCGTTAGCGCCAGCGGCACTAACCAGCTTAGGGTCGCCGCAGCACGTTGCTGTTGCTGGTAACTGCCAGCGAACTGATAACTGACACCGGCCGGCAATGTTAGCTCACCGCTGCTCAGCAGTTGCTGCAAATAAGCTTCCACTTGCGCGACCGCTTCGACATCGGCGATA
>CAZNXI010000345.1:0-2000 GCA_964577005.1 uncultured Rheinheimera sp. | reverse complement strand
CAGGGTATATTTGCCACGCAGCTCCATGCCAGGGGTAAAGCTATCTTTAGGCTTGCCGTCACGATCTAAGCCCATATCGCCAATCACAATACCTTTAACGATATTGTCTTCTAAAATCAGCTCGCTGGCGGCAAAACCTGGGAAAATCTCTACCCCTAAGGCTTCAGCTTGCTCGGCTAACCAGCGACAGAGGTTAGCTGCCGACACAATATAATTGCCGCTATTATGCATGGTTTTGGGTACCAGCATGTTCGGTAACTTGCGTGCCGCTTTCGCATCATTGAACAAATAAATATCATCGTGAGTCACTGGCGTCGTCAGTGGCGCGCCTTTTTCTTGCCAATCGGGCACTAACTCTTGCAAAGCACGAGGTTCAAATACCGCACCTGAGAGAATATGCGCGCCCACTTCAGAGCCTTTTTCAACCACACAAACTGTAATTTCTTTACCCGCAGTTGCGGCTTGTTGCATTAACCGAATTGCAGCAGCTAAACCGGATGGACCCGCCCCGACGATGACAACGTCGTACTCCATTGCTTCTCTTTCGATTTTTTCCACGTTACACCCCTTATGCTGCCTTCACTTTCTCACCAACTTGTATCACAACTCCCCTTGGTCGCGAAGGAGTATCTTGTTGTGTGTTGGATGTTATTGTTTACATGAATAGCAAATTATTTTAGCACATCAGAATATTGCAGGTTGACGTTAACGTCAACAGGAAGTAGATTGTCGCTAAACCCTTAGTTTATACTTTACCTGCACGTAAAGCAGGCGCTTTATCACGATAAAATACAGGTTGTGGTCGCTTTAAGCGTAATAGCCATTTTATACTGATAAACCCGCGCATCAGATGAGGCCATTATGAAGATATTAGTTCCGGTAAAACGGGTTATCGATTACAACGTTAAGGTTCGGGTAAAGCCTGACCAAACGGGTGTAGATTTAGCCAATGTCAAAATGGCACTTAACCCTTTTTGTGAAATTGCAGTAGAAGAAGCCGTGCGCTTAAAAGAAGCGGGCGTTGCTTCTGAAATCGTGGTGGTGTCTATTGGTAATAAAGCGGTGCAAGAGCAACTGCGCACAGCCTTAGCACTGGGTGCGGATCGTGCTATTCAGCTAGACACCGAACTGGCGTTAGACTCCTTACAAGTGGCTAAATTACTGGCCAAAGTGGTTGGCGAAGAGCAACCACAGCTAGTTATCATGGGTAAGCAAGCTATCGACTCTGATAACAATCAAACAGCCCAGATGTTAGCGGCGTTAACCGGCATGGGGCAGGGCACTTTCGCGTCTAAGGTACAGGTTGCTGATGGCAAAGTGCAGGTAACCCGTGAAATTGATGGCGGCTTGCAAACGGTCGAACTGACCTTACCAGCCGTGGTATCAACAGATTTACGCTTAAATGAACCGCGTTATGCTTCCTTACCTAACATTATGAAAGCGAAGAAAAAGCCATTAGACGTTAAAGCTGCAGATAGTTATGGCGTCGCGCTAGATTCCAAAGTACAAACCCTGAGCGTAAAAGCACCAGAGAGCCGCACTGCAGGTGTGGTGGTAGGCAGTGTTGCTGAGTTAGTCAGCAAGTTAAAAGATGAAGCAAAGGTGATCTCATGACCGTTTTAGTAATTGCCGAGCATAGCAACAACGCATTAAAAGCCGATACCTATAAAACCGTGCACGCTGCCAGCTTATTAGGTGCCGACATTCACCTGTTAGTTGCGGGTGCTGACTGTCAGAGCGCTGCAGCGGAAGCCGCGCAAATTGCCGGCGTTAGCAAAGTGTTAGTTGCCGATCATGCTGCCTACGCGCATCAGCTAGCTGAAAACGTGGCGGCGTTAGTGACAGAATTAGGCCGCAGCTACAGCCATATCATCGCTGCTGCCACCACCAGTGGTAAGAACATGTTACCGCGCGTTGCAGCCTTATTGGATGTCGCGCAAATCTCGGATGTGATTGCGATTAACAGCGCTGATACCTTTGTTCGGCCCATTTATGCCGGT
>CAZNXI010000344.1:0-2034 GCA_964577005.1 uncultured Rheinheimera sp. | reverse complement strand
TACTTAAGACTACTCTTACCAAATAGAGGCCATTTTGTAGTTGAAATATCGGTATTTCGAAGTTTCCTAACACTTCATTGTTGTCTGTTTCAGGCACAATATAGCCTCCTACGTATTTTCCTCCCACATCATGTACGGTAATGTTCATGACCGTAACGTCTTCGGGAAGGTTGTCGAAAATAATATTGGCAACATCACTGTCCCTTGCAGGTGGATTGGTTTCAAAACGGAGCTCTAGTGTCGTACTTGTATTCTCTACAATGACCTCAATGGTCTCTTGATCCGTAAGTCCGTTTTCGTCGGTAACGGTCAAGGTCACGGTATAGGTTCCCGAAAGCTGGTAGAGATGCTCCACATCTGCTTGCGTGCCCAATGGGGAACCATCCCCAAAATCCCATGAATAGGTCAACTCACCCATATTGGAGGTAGAGTTACTTCCCGTAAAATCAACCAGTAGCCCACTTAGGACCTCCACTTGAATTACGGCCATAGGAGGAATATTCCCATTCTCGTCGGCCACCGAAATAGTTAACGTGGTGGTTGCCGAAAGTCCCTCCGCATCCTCAACCGTTAGGGTAACCGTATAACTGCCCACATTCGCATAGGTGTGCTGGGTATTCATAGTTGATGAGGTAGGGCTACCGTCACCAAAATTCCATAAATAGGATACTACACCTACATCATCCGTGGAACTACTGCCATTAAAAATAACCGGTAAGGGTGCAATTCCGGATAAAGGACTAGCACTGGCAACTGCTACCGGGGGTTGATTGCCGCTTGGGCTGTTGACCATAATGGAAATAGTGGTACTGTTGGTAAGGCCTTCTGCATCTTGCACCGTAAGCTCTACAACATAATTACCTCCAACGGTAAAGGTGTGAACCGGATTTGACGTGGTCACCGGCACACTGCCATCTCCAAAATTCCAGGAATATCCCGTAACCGCAACGTCATCGGTAGAATTACTTCCGGTAAAGTTCACCGTCAAGGGCGCATTGCCCGTAAGCGGGGTGGCACTGGCCACTGCTACCGGGGGTTGATTGCCGCTTGGGCTGTTGACCATAATGGAAATAGTGGTACTGTTGGTAAGGCCTTCTGCATCTTGCACCGTAAGCTCTACAACATAATTACCTCCAACGGTAAAGGTGTGAACCGGATTTGACGTGGTCACCGGCACACTGCCATCTCCAAAATTCCAGGAATATCCCGTAACCGCAACGTCATCGGTAGAATTACTTCCGGTAAAGTTCACCGTCAAGGGCGCATTGCCCGTAAGCGGGGTGGCACTGGCCACTGCTACCGGGGGTTGATTTTGAACCGGATTGTTTACCGTAATTGTTACCACCGCAGTATTGGTTAAGCCGGCTGCATTCGCTACCGTTAATTCAACGTTATAAACACCGGTGGAAGTGAAGGTATGGGTAGGGTTTGCCACCGAAGCGTTCGGGGTACCATCGCCAAAATTCCAGGAATAAGAGGTAACCCCTATAGCATCTGTAGAATTGCTTCCCGTAAACGCCACCTGCAAAGGTACAACGCCACTCAAAGGGGTTGCGCTTGCAACGGCTATGGGAACCTGATCACCTTCTTGCCCGATATTCCAGATAAACTGTATAGATTCGTTTGCAGGAGGATTACCGGTAGACTCGACATTGACCGTAACATTATACGGGCTGTTGTCTGCGGCACCTACTCCCGCACCTCCCACAGGAGATTGCGGGGTATTGGTAAATTGGCTGCCATTATTGTTTGTTCCGTAGGTACCTAACTTGTAAAGCGCGAACTTATCTATGGCATGGCCCAATGAGCGTTCAGAGATCTCCATGGTGTAGATGCCCGGATTCACAAAGTACACATAAATATTATGCGCATCGAAATCACTGGTCAGCGCCTGCCAATTATAGACCTCGGAGCTTCCTCCACTGCGATATACCTTAAGATACCCATTATTGCTTACCCCCTCAGGGGTTGTTGCCGGGGTTTGTCGTGAAGTACCTCCCGGGAAAACAATATCAGTCTGTGCCCCTTGCAGAT
>CAZNXI010000343.1:588-2040 GCA_964577005.1 uncultured Rheinheimera sp. | reverse complement strand
CTGCTTTAAGCGTTCAAAATCCTGTTGCAGTTTATCCAGCCGCATCGACTGCCGCATTTGCTGGATCCACTCGCGCGCCTTGGTATTTTTTACTTTGGTGGTAGGTAAAGTTACGCCATCTTCTTCAAAAATCGCCGCCAGCATGGCTTTTAGCGTGTCCATTTTGCCTTCTTTGGCATGCACGGCACTCACCAGTTTTTCGATATGTCGCAGTTTGTGCCCACCGCTGACTAAGCTAAAGGTCGCGGCCAGGCGGCGTAGTTTTACGCTATCGGCATTGTTACCGCGCAGCGCTGCGGCATCGTTCTGAATAATACTGCGGTATTCGCTGGTAGCACTGATTTTAGCTGACACCTGAACCTCAGAGCGACTACGCATAGCGCTGGCCCAGTCGCTGTAACTAAGCGCTTTAACACCTTCGTCACTTTGAGTCAGGTAAAAATCGCTTTGATAAGGGGCGCTGACAAAGCGGTAATCTACGCCGCCATCACTTTTTCGGGTTAACACGACCTGACAAATATCGCTATTTTCACGCTGGTATTCATAAATTAAATAGCTGTTGGAAAATGGCAGATAGAACTCATCAAACTTTTTGCGGGTTTTCGGTACCACCCGGTTCGGCTGCTCGCCATAAAATACCGGTACCAAACGTTGTAAGGTGGTTTTGCCCGAAGCATTGGTACCGCAAATATTAGTATGCTGATCCAGCTGTAATTCAACCACACCCGGCAGGTGGGTATGGATTAGCACAATACGGAGTAATTGAGACATAGCGCATCCTGTCTGCGGCACTTTGCTGCAAGCACCGCCTGATCTTTTTATTGCCGCTTATTATCCATGGAATGATGATAAATGCCAGTTTCAATTTTGGAAGAATTAAGCGAGCAAGACCTTGTCCTGCTTATCAGGTTTTTGGTTAGCTTTCTATTCATGCACCCTTGCACTTGAAGCTCCAGCCTTGTCGTTTCACCCTAAGGTCGACTTTAATGAATTGCATTCATCCTATTCACCTTACCGGCCAGTCTTCAGCAGCCAGAAAGTGCTTCCTTCACTTTCTTGCTTTGGAATCGTCAGACCTTAAATACAACAAACCAAATAAAAAAAGGGCCGCATTGCGGCCCTGACGTCTAACAGTCCAGACTTAGTCTGACAATTACCAAATTTTCACACGATTTTCCGGCGCTATATACAACTTGTCGCCTTCTTTCACATCAAAAGCCGTGTAGAACACTGGCAAATTCGACACTATGCCATTGACGCGGTAATGTGGAGGCGAATGAGGACCTGTTGCCAACTGTTGTTTCATCATTTCTTCACGGTATTGCGAACGCCATACCTGAGCCCAGCTTAATAGCACACGCTGATCACCGGTAAAACCATCCATCACTGGCGCTTCTTTGCCTTGCAGCGATAACTGATAAGCCTTCATTGCTACAGTTAAACCACCTAAGT
>CAZNXI010000343.1:0-578 GCA_964577005.1 uncultured Rheinheimera sp. | reverse complement strand
CAAATTTGCTGTACTGAGCGCTTAAGGCTTTGCCTAAAGCCTGGAACTTGGTTTCGTCCTGCTCTGTCCACCAGTTGCGTAAGTTACCGTCACCGTCGTACTTAGCGCCCTGATCGTCAAAACCATGGCCAATTTCGTGACCAATCACTGCACCTATACCACCATAGTTGACTGCATCTTCTGCGGCCATATTAAAAAACGGCGGTTGCAAAATAGCAGCAGGGAACACGATTTCATTGTTGACCGGGTTGTAGTAGGCATTGACGGTTTGAGGTGTCATGTACCATTCGTCTTTGTCGATTGGCTTGCCTAATTTGGCCAGCATCTGATCGTAACCCCAGTGGGTGGAACGGACAAAATTACCTACTAAATCGTCGGCTTTGATCTCCAGATTGGAGTAATCTTTCCATTTGTTCGGGTAACCAATTTTTGGCACAAAAGTACTCAGCTTGACTAAAGCAGCCTTTTTGGTGTCTTCCGACATCCAATCCAGCTCTTTGATCGACTGCTCATAAGCGCTGATCAAATTGGCGACCAACAACTCCATACGTTGTTTGGCTTCAGGTTTAAAATGACGT
>CAZNXI010000342.1:1474-2050 GCA_964577005.1 uncultured Rheinheimera sp. | reverse complement strand
GTGGCGCGGTTTTGTGCGCAACGCTCCGAGCTGGGGGTTGCCGAGCACTGGTACGACACCACCGCGCTCGACGCCGGACAAAAAGCGCACCGGCCTTCGACTTCAACCACACGATTCCGTGAAGAGCCTTCGGATTCCGCCATTGTCGACAAGCAGCGAGCGTCAGGATCCTTTGAGTCGGCAGGCACTTAACCAGTTGAGTAAGCAAGATCTTCAGTTGTTGAGCGGAGTTCTTAACTTGTGACCGTATTCTGCGACCCTTTCCCCGTATGCCATATGCGAAACCACGTCAAATCCCGCCTCTTACTCTCTCCCCAGTATCAAGTAGGATGCACCGGCGAGGCGGCGTATCCTACGTTGCCATCGCCACGACATCCTTCGTTCAAGCCCAGGGCACAACAGATGATGTTTTCACGCTGCAGGATTTTACTGTAGCTGCAGAACGCAGATTTGGATAAACGATGCGTTCAGCGCAACACGGAGCAAACTCCGTAACGCCCCTGAGGGGCGACTGTTTTGCTTCAGACGGAATTGGAAAACTGCATGACATCTGTTAAAGAGTGGGCTCAATATGGA
>CAZNXI010000342.1:0-1464 GCA_964577005.1 uncultured Rheinheimera sp. | reverse complement strand
ATAACTCGAAAGGTGTTATGTGCGGGGTTTAACGGTTAAGTTTGAAGTGGTCCCAGAAAAATGGACAGGCGGGCTAGTTGGAATCATAACCGACAAAACCGCATGAAAAGGAAAAGAAGAACGTTCAGCGCCGATACCAAGGCTAAGGTGGCCCTCGAGGCGATCAAGGGCGAGAAGACCGTCAACGAGATCGCGCAGCTCTACGAGGTTCACCCCAACCAGGTGAGCCAGTGGAAGGGCGAGATGCTAGCCAACGCCTCGGCGGCCTTCGACCGGGGCAGGAGGGCCGAGGGCGAGGCGGAGCGCGCCGCCCGCAAGGAGGAGAAGCTGCTAACAAGGATCGGCGCCCTGAGCATGGACGTCGAGTTCTTAAAAAAAAGCTGCCGCAAGCTTGGGATCGAGCTCCCAGCTCAGTTCGATGATTGAGCCCGCCCCGAGGATGCCCAGCGTGGCCCGGCAGTGCTCGCTGCTGGGGCTGTCGCGCTCCGGCCACTACCGGCGCAAGGTCGCCAGGCCTTCGGCGCGGGCCCGCGAGGACGAGCGGCTGATGGCACTGATCGACCGCGTCTACACCGACTGCCCGTTCTACGGCTCGCGGCAGATGGTCCGCCAGCTGCGCCGGCGCGGCGAGGAGGTCGGGCGCAAGCGCGCGCGTCGGCTGATGCGCAGGATGGGGCTGGAGGCGATCTGCCCGAAGCCCCGGACCAGCGAGCCGCATCCCGGGCACAAGGTCTACCCCTACCTGCTGCGCGGCGTGGAGGTCGAGCGAGTGGACCAGGTCTGGTCCACCGACATCACCTACGTCCCGCTGGACGGCGGGCACGCCTACCTGTGCGCGGTTATCGACTGGCGCAGCCGCTACGTGATCAGCTGGAGCCTCTCCTGCTCGATGGACGGGCACTGGGCGCGCTCGGTTCTGCAGGAGGCGCTGCTTGGCGCTCGCCCCGAGATCTTCAACACCGACCAGGGCAGCCAGTTCACGGCGCCTGGCTATGTCAAGGAGCTCACCGACAGGGAGATCAAGGTGAGCATGGACGGTCGAGGCCGGGCGCTGGACAACGTCTTCGTGGAGCGGCTGTGGAGGAGCGTCAAGTACGAGGACGTCTATCTGAAGGGCTACTCCACCATGGCGGAGCTGAAGGCGGGGCTGAAGGCCTACTTCGAGTTCTACAACCATCGCAGGCCCCACTCCTCGCTTGACGGCAAGACACCCGCGGAAGTCTACTTCGAGGGGCGAAAGCGAGTCCATGCCGCCTGAGCGGCGCCGCCCCCTAGGGAGCGATAGTGAGGAATCAATCGAAACCAAAAGCAACCATCAACTCATCAAACAAAACCGGCTAGGCGCCTGTCCCACAAACGGGGACCACTTCAATCCACCGCGTCAATCCCGAGACGTACCTCTCCAGCGCCCTCGACCAGCTCGTAGCCGCCGAGGGCAGGCCCTCCGCGCAGCTGCTCGAATCG
>CAZNXI010000341.1:1662-2052 GCA_964577005.1 uncultured Rheinheimera sp. | reverse complement strand
CGCTATATATCATAGCAATATAGCCATAGTTCAATAGACGCCAGCCAAATAGCAAAAGGCCAGCAACGATGCTGGCCTTTTGTTTTTCTGCTTTGTTGCCCACCATCATAAACTTAACTGTTCATGCTTTGCTCAAACAATATCGCAGGTATATACTTCTACTATCTAGCTGTCGGAGGTGAATATGGATACTGGCACCGTGTTTAAAAACAACAATACTCAGGCAGTACGTCTGCCAGTTGAAGCGCGTTTTCCTGACGATGTGAAAAAGGTCGTGGTTCGTGTTGTGGGTAAAGATCGCATACTCACACCTGTCGCTAACAGCTGGGATTCGTTCTTCCTGCAAGGTAAAGCCGTAACGAACGATTTTATGCCTGAGCGTGCAGCACA
>CAZNXI010000341.1:0-1652 GCA_964577005.1 uncultured Rheinheimera sp. | reverse complement strand
CAAGAGCGGGAAGCCTTTTAATGTTGAAATACATGCTTGATACCAATATCTGTATCTATGTAATAAAACGCCGTCCTGTTGAAGTGCTGGAAACCTTTAACAAATATGCTGGCTTAATGTGCATCAGCTCAATTACTTATGCAGAGCTTTGTCATGGTGTTGAGAAAAGTGCACGGCCAGAACAAAACCGGCAAGCAGTAGAAGATTTTGTTTCCAGGTTGGTAATTTTGCAGTACGGTGAAAAAGCAGCTCAGCATTACGGCGAAATTCGATCAGAATTAGAAAATGCTGGAACACCAATTGGTGTTAATGACCTACACATCAGCGCCCACGCAAGAAGTGAGGGATTTACACTAATGACCAATAATATTCGTGAATTTGACAGAGTGACAGGCCTTAGGCTTGGAAACTGGCTCTGACATATAAGCTAAATCAGAATGAATGACTTGAGTAACACTATAAAACTATTTTTTTATGAGCGAACTACCAACCCTCTAATTCCAGCCTTTTTGTTTTTCTGCTGTATAGCGGTATACCGCAGATCTGCTACAGCAATATCAGCAATGTCTCACAGCCACTGGTTTAAAAATACCTACTTTGTACTTTTACCTGAGCAATTATTAACCTCTACTGAATAACATTTGGTTACAGTAGTTAAAAACTAAAAAATATTATTTAAACAAGATCAAAGCGTTAACCTAGCTAGCGCTTAAAAGCCGTATTTTTGGCCGTTCAGACGTTTGACGTGTACATGAATCATGCGCATAGTAAACCCTTCTTAAAATTGCAATGGATGCGTGCTTTAATTAACGCCGATGGAATGGCACACCTAACAGTAATAAATAGATAATAAAACCGTTAGCAAGTACATAATCAGCATTTTGGGGCGCATATGAACATCCAATTAGCAACAGGTAGTAGCTCGTCACTGTACGTACCTAAAAAAAGCCCAGATCTTCTTTTTGGGCTTGATGAGTTAGTAGCCTATTTTTTTAATTCATTTCACTGCTTTGTGGCAGAGTCTATCATTGAGAAAAATGCCATATTCAGACTAAGACACAAAGTTTATTGCGAAGAGCTAAACTTTGAACCTACCCGTGAAAACGGCATGGAGCAGGACAGTTTTGACAATAATTCTAAACATCTGGGCATTGAGCATGCTTTGTCTTCGCAAATGGTTGGCACCGTCAGGGTCATTACTTCAGATACCTCACAGGAATTACTGCCTGTAGAAAAGTATTTTGGTACAACAATAACCAATACTCACTTTAATCCAAATGCTTTCCCAAGAGAGCAAATTTGCGAAATTTCACGCTTAGCAGTACCTGACTTTGTTAGATGTAAAGTTCGCACGGCTAATCTATTTACTCATGAACAACAAGCCCAGGCAGGCAGTCTAGTGGCTATATCACTTTATCTGCTCGCATCTGTTTTGTGTGAGCAGCAAGGACGATTTCACTGTTTTGTCATGTTCGAACACAAAATGGCCAGGGCGTTGAGAAAAATCGGCATTCACTTTACACAGATAGGTGAATTTACCGAACATAACGGCTTACGCGCGGTACATTATCTGGACGTGCGCACTTTAACCGATACGCTACAACCAAAATATGTTGCGCTCAGAACCATGCTGGCGACTCAACTAGATACAA
>CAZNXI010000340.1:0-2053 GCA_964577005.1 uncultured Rheinheimera sp. | reverse complement strand
TGGTTGGGCCTATCGATACCATATCCATCTCAGGATAAGGCTTTTTAAATAAACCACATTCTAAACCGGCATGGATCACCATGATCACTGGCTCTTTGTTATAGATAGCCTGATAAGTATCTTTCACAATCGCCATAACCTGTGAGCTCGGATCGGGTTTCCAACCAGGATAAGCACCGCTAAAAGTGACGCTAACCTTAGCCAAGGCGGCCAAAGACGCGAGCATAGATTCTACTTGCTCACGACCAGAATCAATTAACGAGCGGACTAAACACAGCACTTGCACATGATCACCCTGCGTGGTGATCACCCCCAGATTGAGTGAAGTTTCAACCACACCAGCAATATCATCGCTCATCCGCATAACGCCGTTCGGGCATACGTTAAGTAGATTAAGCAAACACTGCTGCGAGTCAGTGCTCATCACCTGCGACGGTAAAATGGTTTCGGTTACTACCAGCTTAATTGCTGGCTCTGTCGCCGCAAGCTCTTGCTGTAATAACGCTTGATACGCAGCGACTTGCTGTTCTAGGAATGCTCTTTTATCAGCCGCGACAGTCAGAACCACTTCTGCTTCGCGCGGAATGGCATTGCGTAGCGAACCACCGGCAATTTCACTGACTTTAAAATCCAGTTCGCTGGCCTGTTCCACCAAGAAACGCGCTAACAGCTTGTTGGCATTACCTCGGCCTAAATGAATATTTACGCCTGAATGGCCACCTTTTAAACCACTGATAGTTAACCGGTACGCCTGATGCCCAGCAGGTACAGGCTGCCATTGCACAGGGACGGTAAATTCCGCATCAACACCGCCGGCGCAGCCCATATAGATCTCGCCTTCTTGCTCTGAGTCGGTATTAATCAGGATCTCGGCTTCTAACATGCCAGCTTCTAAGGCAAAAGCACCGGTCATGCCAGCTTCTTCGTCAACCGTTAATAACACTTCCAATGGGCCGTGTTTAATCTCATCGCTACCCAAGATAGCTAACGCAGAGGCCATACCAATGCCATTGTCTGCGCCTAAAGTAGTGCCCTTGGCGGTTACCCAGTCACCGTCCACATAGGCTTCGATAGGATCTTTAGTAAAGTCATGTTGTTTGTCCGCGTTTTTCTGCGGCACCATATCTAAGTGCGCTTGAATAACCACGGTTTTACGGTTTTCCATGCCCGCTGTAGCCGGTTTTTTGATAATCAAATTACCAACTTTATCTTCCAGTACCGTTAAGCCTTTATCGCGCGCCCAAGCTTGAATATGCTGACTTAAGGCTTGCTCATGTTTAGACGGATGTGGAATAGCACAAATTTGCGCAAACCATTGCCACAACGGCTGCGGATATAAACTGGAAATAGCGGTCACAATAACTCCTGAATACAACTTTGATCATTTTCCAGCAGTGTATCATAGCCAACGAAGGGCGCAGAGATCCGCCACAGCAGGTGATTGGGGACTGGTCGCAAAATGTAAAAACTACACTACAGGGGTATCAAATAGTTGCCAGATCACGTCAAGCGCACTGCAGTAGCAAAGTCTTTTTACCCGAGTATGTAGACCTTTACTAGTATCCGTTAAGGTTATTCGGCTACAGTAGCCATATTCATCAAACATAAATAACAATTTTAAAAACTGGGGGGACTTATGCTTTTTCATAAACGCGCGGCCAGCGTAATGCTTTTAGCAGCTATTAGCTTTCAGGGACTGGCCAATTTGCCAGAACAACTTACCTCACCAACGCTTAACCTAGCCGAAGCAAATAAACTGGTAACCTTACCACTCCATTGTGTTGAAACGCCCTATCCCTATAAAACGGGCATCGTATTGGGTAGTGCAGCAGATTTACAAGAACCCGCGGTGTTGCATCCTATTTTTTATGGCTGTTTCGATTGGCATAGTGCTGTTCATGGCTATTGGTCTCTCGTCACTTTATTACGCCAACACCCAGAATTAGCACAAGCTGCAGAAGTGAAAGCTATTTTAAAGCGCAATCTAACGGCCGAGAAAGTGGCTGCCGAAGTGGCATTCTTTAGTAAAGATATCAACGCCGCGTTTGAGCGC
>CAZNXI010000339.1:0-2059 GCA_964577005.1 uncultured Rheinheimera sp. | reverse complement strand
GGCGGTATAGCGCCCAGCGTAACAGCGCATACAGTATCACCGCGATACCCACCACGAGGCTTAACTGCGGGCTATAGAGATACATCATAATCAGCACGGTAATGGCCATAATGCCGTCAATCACGCAACCCTTGCGATGCACTTTTTTAGCACCACAAAATGGTTCATTTCCCAGTGCAAAATGCAGGGTGTTCGTAGGTTTTTTAAGTCGTCTAAATCCAGCTTTAACGCACGCGGCGTTAAGCCAAGCTGGTTAGCCAACTGCATTAACTGCTGTAGGTTCGCACCTTTTAGCGACACGCTATAACGATTACGTAAGGTGGTTAAGTCCAGCTGATGGCCATGGTGATTGGCGACCATAGCGATACAGGCCAGGCCGCACTCAGCGGCTTCAGATTGGTAAATCATTATTTATTAACTTAGATACTGAATGCCAATAACTTTCTTTATGAAACATTACTATTTACCAAACTTACTATTGCAGTAGTGAATATTTTGTACCCCATTCCGTTCAAACTCAGATTTTTCGGGCATCCAGAAAACAATCTCTCCTGCGGCAAGCCGCTCGTGTAAATGCTTTGGTGGATTGATGAGAATATCCATATTGATATTACGTTCATGGTAAAACTGTTCAAATCGAAGGTTTTCCCGGATCAAGTTAATTTTAACCTCATCAGTAAAATCTAAATCAATAATATCTTTTACCGGTACAGGCCCTCCATGAATAGCAACAACACCATCATGAACAACATACTTATTCTCAGCCTGCATAAACAAAAATTGAGAACAAGCAGATATACAATGCCGACTAACGTAAATATCGTACTTGCCAAGGTATTCGGCAATATCGATTGATGGATTAACAATACCGCCATCGCTATTGGCTACCACGCGTAACGGCCGCTTTCGGTCAATCGGTAAGGCCTTAACCAAGGATGGCGTACTATGATCGATAAGCCCATTAAAACAAACAGTATTTGATGCTTCATCAAGAAGGATATCTTCTGTTGACTCACAGATTTTTACGATTTCAAGTGGCTCTTGACACTTCCCTACACTATAAAAGGATGCTATGGCAAATAATAAACTTACAACCTTACTGATGTTCATTTGAACTCCGACCTTTGTTGACCTTAGAAACCACTTTGTATAAGTTTTGAGTAATTAACTTTTAATAAATTAACCACAAGTTGAAAAATAAACATGCTAATCTTAATTAATGGGTAGTTAATCTAGACCTACCCATTTGACTCATATCACCCATTTAGTTTATGAGTTTTATTTTGGCACACACTTTATTTCAACATTACCATCTGCATTTTTAGACGACTCGGTTTTATAGCCAGCCGGGCAAGTACAATGATTCCCACCTACGACCGGTGTACAGCGAGGAGCTGGCGCATCGCTGCCACCAGAAACGTCAAAAGTTTGTTCAATTTTTAATTCAATCATAGTATTAACCTTCTATTCTTTTACACATTGAATGATTGTTGCGCCACCAGTATCCAAAGATTTCGGCTTTTCACCAGCAGGACATGTACAAGTCGTAACGCCACCACTAGTCGTACAAGTTGCTGTTCCGCCATTGACTTCAGCAACTTGCTCCCAGTTTAGTTCTTGCATATTATCTCTCCTTGAGACGCATTTAAGTTTAAAGGTTTGCTCTGTGTCAGAGCTATATCCGCCCTTTCAGGCTTAAAATCGGCTCAAACAACCAGCTTATAAAACTGCGTTGTTCCAGCACGATATCTGCGCTTAACAGCATGCCCGATTGCAGCGGGACTGTTGTGCCATAAGCGCGGATGGCTTGTTGGCCCAGTGCGACCTGTACTCGGTACACTGGCTCCTGTACGGCGACAGGCATATCGACTTCTCCCGGAAGCACGATAGCCTGCGCCGTTTTTATTACTTCCCCTTCATATAAGCCAAAGCGCTGATACGGAAAGGCATCAAAACGTAAACGGGTACGCTGGCCTGGCTGCACAAAGCCATAGGCACGGGTAGGCACCAGTAAAATGGCTTGTAGCTCTGCGTTATCGGGCATTATCGTTAATAGCGG
>CAZNXI010000338.1:619-2067 GCA_964577005.1 uncultured Rheinheimera sp. | reverse complement strand
AATTTTTACTCAGCAATAAAAAAACCCACAAGGCAGTATTGCCGTGTGGGTTTTTGTAAAACAGGATGATTAGTTCTGGCTTTGCAGTACCACTAACCCATAGGGCGCCAGCTGGCTGGCGTTAAGATCAAAGCCCCAACTGCTGCTTAGCGTAGGATCTAGCGCAGTGCTTATTTCCATCGGCTGTTCGCTTAGGTTGAGTACAAAGCGGGTATGGCTGCCGTTGAGCTCGCGATCAATTTGTAATAAGCCTGCGGCAGGTTCAGATACCTGATAGCTGCCAGCCAGTTTTAGCTCAGGCCGCTGTTTTTTCTGGGCAATTAAAAACTGATACAGTCGCCATAAGGAGTCTGGCTGTGCTTGTTGCTCTGCTACCGTATTTCCACCGGCGCTTAATTGTTGTTGTAAGAAGCCCGGCCACCAGTTATCAAACTGCACGGTAAACTGCTCAGCTTGCTCTACCCAGCTTAGTGCAGCCGAGGTAAAGCCGGCCTGAGCTTCGGTGTTCCAGAGCATTGGTGCGCGCTTATACACATCGTGGCCACTTTGCGCCTGTGTTAAGCCAATTTCTTCACCATAATAAATATATTTGGTACCCGGCGAGCTAAACAACATGGCCGCAGCCAGTTTGGATTTTTGCAGTACGGTCGCGCGATCACCGCTTAACTGAAACGGTACCCGCTCCTGATCATGGTTAGTTAAAAACGGTGTAAAGAACGCCAGTGGTGCCGATGAATCTAACCGACGTTGTAGGTTTTCCTGCAGTGGGTGCAACTCACCGCTTTGGGTGCCACTAATGGTGCCGAACTGGGCGTCTTTGCCAGCATTTTGCTGTAACTGACCAATAATTTTATAGCCGACTTCAAAATCAAAGCCTTGATCCAACCCGGCGCCATTGCCCCAATATTTGGCCGCAATGGGCAAGTCTACCCAAGCTTCACCCACTAAGTAGGCCTCTGGGTTAACGCTTTTAACAAAGGCATTAAAGTCGCGCCAGTAATCAATGGTTTCAGCCAAGTCGGCCTGCCCCTGTGGTCCGCGCTCAATTACAAAACGCACTGCATCTAAGCGAAACCCAGCTACCCCCTTATCTAGCCAAAATTTGGCCATTTTTTTCATCTCGGCAATTACATCCGGATGCTCTAAATTTAAATCTGGCTGGGTAGCACCAAAGGCCGCGTAATAATACTCGCCACGGCGCTCATCAAAGTGCCAAACAGCATCCGGCTGATCATTCTCGGCCCAGGCATGGCCCCACCCTTCGCCTTTGGCCGGTAAATCTTTGCGCCAAACAAAGTAATCGTTATAAGGCGCGATACCTTCGGCTGATTTACGAAACCACTCGTGCTCACGCGAGATGTGGTTAATCACTAAATCTAGAATGACTTTAATGCCTTTAGCATCCGCAGCCTGAATAAAGGCTTCAAACTCGGCCATGCTGCCGTAAT
>CAZNXI010000338.1:0-609 GCA_964577005.1 uncultured Rheinheimera sp. | reverse complement strand
ATAAAACTCGGTAAAGTCGTAGCCATGGTAAGAGGGTGCTTCAAACATTGGCGTTAACCAAATGGCGTTAATACCCAGTTCCTGTAAATACGGCAGCTTCGCCGTCATACCATTAAAATCGCCGTGGCCATCGCCAGTAGTATCGTAAAAACTACGTGGCCAAATTTGGTAAAATACTGCGTCATCCCACCAAGGCGCAGCTGCTGCAGGCTGGCTTGCGGTTACGGCAACCACTGGTTCTGGTGTGGCTGCAGTTTGCTGTGGCGCCGGTTTACAGGCGCTTAGCGCCAGCGCAATGGCCAGCGCGGTTAAAGAAGTTCTCAGCATCTATTTATCCCTTTACGGTCTCAGTTTTTACTCGCAACACACAAAGTGCAGCAATCACATAACTAACGCCACCAATGGCCAGTGCATAAATTGCCTGCCCTTGGAACAGATAACCCACCAAGCTACCCAAAATGGCCGCAGCCAGCAGTTGAGGTAACACAATAAAAATATTAAAAATGCCCATATAGACACCCATTTTATTGGCAGGCAAGCAGTTAGATAACAAGGCATAAGGCAGTGATAAAATGGATGCCCAAGCAATACCGATCGCGATCATCGGTA
>CAZNXI010000337.1:789-2080 GCA_964577005.1 uncultured Rheinheimera sp. | reverse complement strand
CGCCTTTCCACACCCACTCTCGGGTTTCAAGAACAGATAAATAGTCCGCAAAATACTGCTCAACAGGTGCAAGATTCATTTCATCCAAACACAGCCAGTAAGGCAAAACCTGCTCGAGTGCATCGCGTTCACCTGTAACTACGAGGCGTTCGCCTAAAACTTCGCTATGCTGAACTTCAACCTTTAAGCCACTGTCAACGATTGCGCGCCATGCCTTGGCGATAAACTGCAAAACATCGGTAGTAATATATTCAGCTTCGCCATTCTTTCCTAGCCGCGAAACATAACCCAGTAAATCACTCGGTTCATGCCAATCTGGGCGGACTGAAACTAAACAATAAGTATCGTTAAATTTTTTAGTTAGTTTTGCTTGTTCACGTACAAAACGAGTTTTGCCTGTGCCTGAAATGCCAGCAAAAAGGAGGAAGGGTTTGGATAAAGATTTTTTTCGACCAACGTTATACTCTGTACTAATTAGAATATAAGAATCGTCATTTTTTACTATCTTCAAATCTTTATAAATAGCATTGAAAATCGATGAGAAAACCCCTAAGTCACGGCTGTTTCTTGAATCACCGTTATTATCTGCCCACTGATTCGTGAGATACAGGAACTGTAGGCCATTATTAAATGGATCATTATGGTATCGAATACTGCTGCCAGAGGTTAGTTCGCTATCTCCCAGCGGAGTATCTGAAACCAAAAATATTCTGTATATTTTTTGATTTCCTTTAACGAGCTCTAAATATTTTTTACCTGAATCAGTTTCGACTTCCACCATAAAAGATGTTAAAGGTGCGCTCCGGTTTTCCTGATATAAATACTCAAAAACTTCTTTAACAAAAGACCTGACAGTTCTGGACTTTAGAATTTCTTGCTCATGTGTTTCAGTACATATTGTTTTGGGTTTGTTTACAAATATGGGTGCAAATGAATTTTTCAGTTCAGGAGTTTCAGACATTTGTTTAGCTATTTCAGCTATTGCGCTTTGTGTCTCTGCTAACAGGTTTCCAGCCTGCAGCAATGGGGATACATAATAATCATTACGGTCTATTGTTTTACCCCCTCCCCAACTTTTGTAGTCAGATACGAATGTCAAAAAATAATCAAGATCATCATTCGTGTAACCTTTAGAATTGAAGTAATTTGCAATCTTGATTTTTTCTTCTTCAGAAATACCATCTCTTAGCGCTAAGGCTGAATTTTGAAGATCCGTATCATGATATATATCTTTAAAAATTTCTTTTTGTTGCGATAAGCTATCTAAATAATTAGAAAGCTCCGCTGCAAT
>CAZNXI010000337.1:0-779 GCA_964577005.1 uncultured Rheinheimera sp. | reverse complement strand
TTAGTAATAAAAATGGATTTGCCAGTTGAGGTAGTGATTTTAGTAGAAAATTCAGCCCACTCTACTTTAGAGTAACCATTTGCTCTATTTCCTCTTAAGTATAGTTCATATTCTTTTTTGAATTTATCTGTCAGCTTAACATCAGTAAAGTCGACTTTTTCAACTGAGGATCTAATCTCTTTAAATTTCTGACTTAAATCAATTAACGCCATCTAATATATTCCTAATATTTTTCGCTAATCCATCAATAACACTAACAGTAACACTATTACCAAATTGCTTATAAGCCTGCACTTTAGAACTATTTGGCTCAAAATCATCTGGGAAACCTTGCAATCTTGCTGCTTCCCTCGGGCTAATTTTCCTTGGGTTCTTGCCATATTGTTCAATTAAAACTTCACTGCCATCTTTATAATATCTTGCAGAGATCGTATTTGTATAAAGGGAGTCTTCAGTTACTAAACCAAAACCAAAACCTTTGCCATTCTTTTTATTTTCAATTTTTCTTCGTTGATGACCTTCCCATAAATTATCTGAAATAGTCAATTTAGGGTCTGGATTTTTTTCTAAAATATCACCTACTCTTACAACTGTATTTAGAGGTTTAGGGTATTCAAAAGTATCCAGCTCTCCATCACGCCAAAGAATGATATAAATTCGCTGTCGATTCTGAGGGATTCCAAAATCTACTGATTTAAGAACCATTGTCTTAGCTAAGTTCTGGATTTGTTTGGTTGTACCATTCTCAATAATATCCTTGGGAATGTTGCAGCTATAGC
>CAZNXI010000336.1:0-2098 GCA_964577005.1 uncultured Rheinheimera sp. | reverse complement strand
GAAATGTTGGCGGCCGAGTGACGGGGTCCAAGGGCCTTGATACAGCCGGCCGGAAAAAAACAGCCTGTCCCCAATTCGCCGTCAAGTGGCCACATGGCGCCCACTCCTTGGGTTCACCGTGAATTTCGGGTTTATTTGGCGCATGTTTGACTTACAACTTTTACCACTGATGTAAGTCTTGGCCCGCACGACTTACGTCAATGCAGATCGTCATAAGTTTTTTGGTGATTTCTGAACCAATTTCGGCATGATTTGGCGATGGACATAGAAACACCACAGCGTCTCTGCCACCTCCCCTTGCTTATGGATGTGTTGCGGCGCAGCAACATTCTTGATGTCATCGACGCGGCGATTCCGCAGCACTCTCTCAGCGAAGTTTCTACGGGCGAATGCGTGGCCGTCATCCTGTGCGGTGTATATGTCGGAGCCCACAGCCTGTGGCGCCTGCGTGAGCGATTGGCGCCATATGATATGGTCACCGTCATGCAAGATCCGACGTTTGATTTGGAGCGGTTTCCGGAGGAACGCTTGGCCAAAGCACTCGATGATCTCCATCGCCGTGGTTTAGACACACTTATGTCCGGCTTCGCCATTGAAACTATCCACCAGTTCAGTCTAGAAACGCGTTTCCTTCACTTCGACACCACGACACTCAGTTTCTATGGCGCCTATGAGAACGAGGGATTCCGCGCTAGCTATGATGGCCCGCCTGCACCACGGGTCACCTTTGGTCATAGCAAGGCGAAGCGACCTGATCTGAAGCAGGTTGTCTTTGGATGCCTAAGCACCCCAGATGGCGGGGTGCCACTCCTGGGCAAGGTGCTGGATGGCAATTGTGCCGATTCAATTGCCGCTGCCGAGTTTTTCGGCCGCGTCCGCGAATTAGTACAAGATCCGCGTGAGGTCTGTCTCGTCGCTGACAGCAAGGGCTGGTGTGATCGCACGCTGGCGGTCGTTCACGCCGGTGGCATGCGTCTGTTATCGCGACTTCCTCGGACGGAGCGTCTTCACCGTGATCTTATGGCGAAGCGCTGGGTACCAGAATCAGTGATCGAGCGCGCACGTAGTGGAGCGAAGGCCGGTACGATCGACCGCTACGAAATCATGGGATTCGACGTAGACAGGGAAATTTCCGTCGATTCTGGCAAAACAGATTCTGACAATCGACCGATCATGGAGCAGATTCGAATTCCTGCCCGCGCTGTCCGTGTATATTCGACAGCCCTGTTGAAGACCAAGGTGGCAACCCTGGGACGAACACGTGAGCGAGAATTACGCAAGGCTCAAGCCCAGATCCGCGACTGGCAGGCCGTAGCCTATGCCTGCGACTCCGATGCCAAACGAGCTGTCGAGCGCCAACTCGGTCAGTACCAGGCTGTAACTCATGATCTGCATGCACAGGTAGTTCATCACATCGGGCCGGCTACGCGCGGAAGAGGCCGGCCACGCAAACGCCCCGAACCGGCCTTAGATGCGCCCGAGCACTGGCGCGTGCGCTACAGCACCACGCCGGTCGACGAATCAGTGTCTCAACAACGGCTTCATGAGCAGGCGTCATTCATTCTTATTCGCACCACAGGCGCTAATTGGACGATCAACGATGCGGAAATGATCGACCGCTATCGGCAACAGTACCATCTTGAACACGGATTCGCCTGGCTCAAAAGCGGCGCCGACATTAACCCCATGTTCATCGAGTCGGCGCAGCGCATCGCGTCGATGGGGCTTATCTACTGTATCGGGCTTATGGCCTGGAATCTGATTCAGCGCACCGTCAGAGCCCACCTCGTCGCTACCAAAACTGGCCTTCCGTATCACCGCCGCAAGCTATCGGACAACATCACTACGAGATTCCTTTTCGAACTTTTCCCAAGCGTTCAAACCGTTGTTCTCAAGGATGCAACCGGACAACGTGAAAAACGAACTGTCGGTCTCGATGAATGGCAGCGGAAGGCCGCCGAGGCACTTGGAACGGCTATGGACGCGTTCAAACCAGTGATGCCTGTGTCAGGATGAATATGCGGCGAACCCCAGGAGTGTGCGTCTCAAGGATGCAACCGGACAACGTGAAAAACGAACTGTCGGTCTCGATGAATGG
>CAZNXI010000335.1:0-2099 GCA_964577005.1 uncultured Rheinheimera sp. | reverse complement strand
AGCTTATCTTATTGCTTCGAAAACATTTTCCAGAGCTTAGCAAGCGATAACCTTTAGCGCAGATACAAAACTGGTTTTACCCGCTTGAGGTTATCAGATTTTTGTGAGCTAAGGTTCTGTGGCTTAACTAAAAGCCAGATACAGCGTTCTGCCGCTTAATAACAAGGTGGCGATAAAAACGGCAAAACCCAGCAGGTTTTGCCGTTTAGTATTACGATATGCGCCTAGTACGCTGGAATTGACTGCCCATAATAAACACAGGGTTATGATGGGTAATAACAGGCCGTTAGTCACTTGTGCAAACCAAATAATATGCAGCGGCCGCAACCCCAAACTTGCTACCAGCATGCCAATCAGAATAATCAACAACCAGGTTAAACGAAATCCATTCGCAGAAAGCTTTAGTAAACCTTGTAACGCATAAGCTGCAGCCAGAGGTGCCGTGATCGCAGAAGATAGACCTGCGGCAAGTAAGCCGGTAGCCATTAAGTATTTGGCCCACACACCAAACACTGGCTCTAGTGATAGCGCCAAATCGCCCGCATTTGTCATCACTAAACCCTTACCAAAGAACGCTGTGGCCGCTGTAGATAGCACCGCAAGAGTAATAATTCCACCAAGCGGAATCGCCGTGCGCAGATCGGCTGCAGATTCTGCCAGCGCTTGCTGCTTATCAGGCTGACTTTGCCATTTTTTCGCAGAGCTGGCGGCATGTAAAAATAGTGAGTAAGGCACGACGGTAGTACCAATTAAAGCAATAACGGTTAAGGTAGCACCTGTCGGCATTTGCGGGATAAAGCCTGTGAGCATAGCGCTTAGATCAGGTTTGGTCAGCAATAAGGTGCTGATAAAGGCTAAACTCATCACCAATACGAGTAAGATCAGACAACGTTCAATCCATCGATACTGGCCTTGCCATAACACTACTATGGCTAAGCTGCCTAACAGCAGTGCCCAGAGGTTTATATTAAGGTAGTTTTTTAGCGCCAGTATGGTATCCGTTTGGCCCCACAGCGCATCAGCACCTAGGCTGGCACCGGTTAAGTTTCCACCCTGATAGGCACTGTTCCCGATCACTACTGCGCAGACTACCAAGCTAAACAAGGTAAAACGCGCCAGTGGATGCTGCACTTGCTGCCTTAAGTTTTCACCTAAACCTTGCCCAGTCACAATGCCAAGGCGTGACGCCATTTCCTGTAAAATCATAGTAGCGACCACAGAAAATAACAGCGCCCAAAGCAGAGCAAAACCAAAGTTGGCGCCTGCCATAGAAGCGGTAACCACAGTACCAGGGCCAATAAAGGCCGCAGTGACTAAAGTAGCTGGGCCAAGTTGAAAAGCAAAACGCATAGGTTAATTCCTAGAGGAAGTTCTATGCTGCTTAGCAAAGCGGCCAATGTCAATAAGCGTGGCTTTGATAACGTTTGCTGCAATAACTTTTGCTGCAAGAATTATGAAACCGACTGATGTGATGTCGTCAACCAAGGGCGCAGTAACAACCAGCTGTATATTGCTGCGCCAATTCCAACCGCAAGTAAGCTTAGCTGATCAACCCAAGTTAACACATAGCTGAGTGAGGAATGGGTAAAACTTGGCGCAAGCAACATGGCGATCACACCCAGTACAATACTTGCCAGCAATAACGATTTGCTGGCGGCTTTGCGCCAGTTCTGTCGGCCGACAATTAGGCTTGCACTCAGCAGTACAAGCAATAGGATAAGTAGCCACAGATTAGGCTTAATGGTATACCAAAGAACGGTAAGTGTACTTGAAAAATCCATAATAACTCCTTAAACCTGGCCTTTTAACACGGCATAGTAAGCAGGCTGTAACATTTTTTCTTTCATTACCCAAACGGCCCATGATTCTTCTGTTGGATCAATAAAACCAAATGATGGTAGCAGTTTATTGCCATAGCCAAACTCGGCGAGCACGGCTTTGCCGATTGCGGTAATCAAGGGGCAAGAGGTATAGCCATTATATTGTGCAGTCAGTTCAGCTCCGCTTAGATAAGAGAGAATATTTTGCTCAACCACCGGTGCTTGCATTTTTACCGAGGCCGCGGTTTTTCCTAGCGGCGTGCCCACCACATCGCCAAT
>CAZNXI010000334.1:0-2117 GCA_964577005.1 uncultured Rheinheimera sp. | reverse complement strand
AGCCGGTATTCTTTTTAGTATCGGTATCTTAGTGTCATCAACCGACAGTAGCCTGTTTGCCAGCATCTTTACCAGTTGGCTGGGTATTCCAACGGTGCCTGATCCGGTGTTCTTTTTAGCTTTATTGGGTTTAGCTAATGCCCTAGTGTGGCCAGCAGTTTGGCCGCTGGCACTGGATGGCTTAGGGAAACTCAGCGCTACCGCTTCAGCCTTATTAATTATGGGGATCGCCGGTGGCGCGGTATTGCCGTTGCTCTATGGTTATTTTGCAGAACAAAGCAGTGGGCAAGCCGCTTATTGGTTGCTGCTCCCTTGTTATGCCATGATTTTATTTTATGCGTTGAAGGGGCATAAAATTAAAGGGTAGTTATATATAGCAGCATACTGCATTTAAATAACAGACTGCCTTAGGGCAGCCTGTTGTTTGAGGTTTAAAACGTATAGCGGGTTGTAAAGCTAATATTGCGTCCAGGCTCGGTATAGGCGCGTGAGTCGCTGTTTGCAGCATGGCCAGCAATATTGTTATAGCGCAGATAGTCTTTATCCAGCAGGTTATTCACCGCTAAATTTACTTGCCAATCCGCAGTCAGTTGATAGCTGTTTAACCAGTCTAAGGTGATAAAACCAGGGCTTTGTTTCCGCCCCTCATTCACCTTCGTCATGCGTTTCGCCCAGTTTGCCATGAGTTGCGATTGTAACTTTTCGCCGCTAAAGCTAATACCGGTGCTGCCAGACAGTGGGCTGATCGAGGTAATATAAGCCTTGGTTTGCTCGTTTTTGCCGTCTTGATAAGACATTGCTGCTAACAGGCTCCAATTCGCGTTAAAAGCATAATCCAAACTTAACTCTGCGCCCTTAATGGTCACTTTATCCACGTTACGATAGTGGAAGGTATCATGCTGATACTGAAATTGTCCCTGATCGTTGAGCACGGTTCTGCTGTCAATCAGCGCAGTTTCTAAAAAGTCGGTAAAACGGTTATAAAATACCGCTGTGCTAAAGCTCAACTGCTCTAATTGGCCACGTAAACCGAGCTCATAGGTATGGCTAGTTTCTGGTTTTAAATCGGTATTGGGGACTAGCGTATAGCGATAAGTCGCAGTAGGCTGCAAGTCGTGTTCGATATAGGCTAAATCGTAGGCTGGGACTTTAAAGCCCTGACCATATTGCGCATACACATTCAGGCTATCGGTGAGTTGGTACAAACTCCCCAGATTAAACGACAGCTTATCATCGCTGATTTTTTCAAACGCCGTGCCATCCAGTTTTAAGGCGCCGTTCGGATCCATGCTGAAGTTATCGTAACGCAGGCCCGGGGTAATGCGCCAACGGCCATCGCCAAGCTTGATGGTATCGTTTAAATACACGCCATAACGCATAATATCGTTTTTCGGGAATTTATTGGTCAGCACATCGCGGATGGGGTTGGCCATACCCTCAACCGTACGATACTCGTATTGGCTCCGCTCGGTTGTGGTTTTTTCGACATCAAGACCATAGGCCAACGCATGTTGCTCATTCAGCGTTTTAGCAGCGCTTAACAGCAAGCCTTGGGTATTTTGCTCGTATAGGTTGTTTTGCCACATATGGCGGATCTGAAACACATTAAAGCGGGGCGCATTAATGTCCAACTTGGCGTATTCTTGATCCTGTTGCTGGCTCTTGTTGCTATACAAACTAACATCTAGATAGTTATACAGCGCAGTATCGGCGTCAGAGCGGTAATTCAGCCGCAGTGCTTGGTTTTTCTTGTTACTGGCATTCGACTCTTCAGCAATGTTATAGCCAAATTGCGCTAAACTGCGAAAATAGGCCAGTAAGCCATTGGCGCGATCGCCCGCGACATCTTGCTGGTAAAAGTCGACATTCAGGCTCAGTTTGTCGGTGCTGTTTAGCTGATACACCAGCTTGTAGAGCATACTGTCGGAGTCGATGGTAAAGGGCGTTAAGGTACTCGCATGGTTTTGTTGCTCTTCGCCCCGGCGCAGTGTGCCGCTTAACATATGGCTAAAGTTGTTGCCAATGCGCTGCGCTAGCGTCAGCCCGCCATGATATTGGCTGGATAAATCGGCATAACCTAGGCTCGCATTGCCACCGAGTTCAGCGCCTTCTGCTAA
>CAZNXI010000333.1:0-2128 GCA_964577005.1 uncultured Rheinheimera sp. | reverse complement strand
TTTTCTTTTCGTTTAACAAGCGCCGTGGCACTTCTTTGGTGCCGCGTAAAATAAAGGTGTATGCACCAGGGGTATTGTTTTTGATTAAACGAAAGGCAGTATTTTCTACCTTGGCATAAACCGACAACTCGGATAAATCACGCACCATCATGGTAAAGTGATGATCACCGCTAATTTGCCGAATACGTAAAATACGCTCTAATGCATTTTTATCACCGGTATGACAACCCAGCGCATAGCCGCTGTCGGTGGGATACACCACCACACCGCCTTGTTGAATAATTTGCACCGCTTGTTTCAACAGGCGCTGTTGTGGCGTTTCTGGGTGAATATGAAAAAACTGGCTCATAAATCTTGCCTTTGTAAAGTTGTGGTCTCGGCTGACTGCGGCGACAAGGCCCAGTTCGCCCAAATCGGGGTAACATCCTCAGGTAAATATAGATGCTTTCCCAATTCATTCCAAGTTGTAGGTTGATGAAAATCTGAACCTACAGAAGCAGTTAGCCCATGTTGCAGGCACAGCGCCCAGAGCTCGCGGCGCTGCACTAAGGTTTGCTGCGGCGAGATAATTTCCATCGCATCGCCACCGGCCAGCGCAAAATCACTAACCAACCGTTTTAAATATTTGCCATTGAGCTTGTATTTAAGGGGATGGGCCAACACGGCTTGACCGCCAGCTTCATGGATCCACTGGATCGCTTCGGCCATCGCCACCCAATTATTCGGCACATAACCGGTTTTGCCGCGCGCCAGGTATTTTTTAAAGACGGTGTTCATGCTGGCAGCGCGGCCTGTTTTTACCAAAAAACGGGCAAAATGGGTACGGGTAATCGCGCCTTCACCGGTTTCAGCTAACACGGCCTCTAAGGCGCCCGGAATATTAGCCTTGGCCAAACGACGAGAAATTTCTTCTGCCCGCGCTAACCGCCGCTGCTGTTGACTGGCCAGACGGCTAAGAAACTGTGGGCAATTGGCATCAATATTTAACCCCACAATATGAATTTCAAATTCAGCCCAAGCAGTCGATATCTCAACGCCTTTAATTAGCGTTAACGGTGCTTTCTCGGTTTGCAGCCAGCACTCAGCTTCCGCAAGGGCGCTCACGGTATCGTGATCGGTAATGGCCAATACATCCAACTTAAACTCAAGTGCTCGGCTGAGTAACTCAGGGACACTTAACATGCCATCAGAATGGTTAGTGTGACTATGCAAGTCAATTTTCATGCGGTTTCCTCAATATCGGCCGCTATTGTCGCACAATCTGCCATTTACCCAAACTACTTCAAGCTGCAGACTCGTTTCTTCAAGTTGTTTCAGTATAAGTAGAACCAAGTTAGCCCTTGTTGCGTATTGTTTTAAACAGCATACAAAAAGGAGTGACACATGTTCGGATGGTTAAAGCCTGATCCCTTAAAAAAACTCAGTAAGCAGTATAACGCTAAACTGGAAGAAGCCATGCATGCCCAGCGCAACGGTGATATGCGCCTTTTTGCTGATTTAACAGCAGAGAGTGAAGAAATCTGGCAAAAAATTACCGAGCTCAAACAGCAACAAGGCATAACCAGCTAATTTGATTTCTGGCTGAGCAGGGCTACCAAATGACGCGGTAGCCTGTTTCGCCCCTTACAATCACAGCCGTATAGCCATCTTTACGCTTTTATTTCTTGAAAATACAAAATTACCCTTGACGCGAAATCGATTTCGCGGTTTTATGTAACAGTCTACTTTAAGGTGTTTAAATCCAATGCAATTTACAACCGCTTTCAACCTGATCAACTGGTGGTGGCACATTCCCAACGGGCGTGTGTAGGCGTTGTATTCGCTTTAATTACCTAAGCCCGTTTCCCAAAGAAGCGGGCTTTTTTTTGGGCGCAGTTTCTGGGGTAAACGGAGAAACAAAAATAACACCGTTAACCAACTGAATAAAAAGGAAAATTGTTAAAATGATTTTCAGCCATATAACCGATACGCCAGGCGAAGTCGCCAGTATCGCCCTGCCGGTGCCCTATCAAGCTGATGCACTGGCCGCTTATGCCAGTGTCTGTAAGCCCGATAGTTGCTCGTTATTGCTCGAGTCGGCCGAGATAGACAGTAAAAACAGCGTGAATAGCTTAATGCTAATTGATGC
>CAZNXI010000332.1:1027-2130 GCA_964577005.1 uncultured Rheinheimera sp. | reverse complement strand
AACACAGCAAGAGGACAAGGCGATGAACCTGTGGCAAGAATTTATTAATGATCCGGTAATCTTTATCTCATTTACCGGCTTGGCGATTGTTATCGGCTTATGTATATTTTATGCGGTGTACTTTATTTACAAAGTAGAGCATGAGCAGCCCGACGGTAAGTAACCGTAAAACTAGTCTATTTCCAGATACGGCAATTTATCTGGCACACCATTCCAGGCATCGGCATCTGCCGGTGCTGGTTTTACTTCGCGGATATTCGGCCACACTTCTGCCAGCTCAGCATTTAACGCGATAAAGCCGTGCTGTTCAGTTGGTACTTTATCTTCCTGTACTATGGCATTGGCTGGGCACTCAGGCTCACACAATCCGCAATCAATACAAATGGTTGGGCTAATCGCCAGAAAATTTGGCCCTTCAAAAAACGCATCGACCGGACATACCGCCACGCAGTCAGTGTATTTGCACTTAATGCAGTTATCTAATACCACAAAGGCCATAGTATCTTGCTTCCCGTTGTTTCAGGCTGGCGATCATACTTTAGTAGCATAAAAAAACAAACCTGTGTCAGCTGCGCAATCTTGGTTTGATTTTGATAATGTAGTGCCTGTTTGATCGATAAAAACATCGCTGACGTAGTGTTCAACGTTTTTAATCAACATGGAAACAATAAAATGAAAAATCTGCTCCTATTACTGCTGCCGCTGGTGTTTAGCGCATACAGTGCGGCAATGCCAAAGGTGGAATTCTCTGAGCTCAACCTAAAAAGCCAACAACAACTGGCGTTGTTTGTTACTGACGTTACGCAATTAAGCGGTAGTGCAGCACAAGTTGATAAGTTAACCGAGGGCCGTTTGAGTGCAGCGGTAAAAGCCTCTGGCCTAAAAAACACGTTTGGCCAAAGCAAAATCTTTTATGGCTTAAGCCCATTTAACCAAATTACGGTTGTGGTAAGTGCAGATAAAGCGTTATCTCAGGCGCAATTGCAGCAGCTTGGGGGCTATGCTGTCTCGACTTTCCCGGCAAATGGCGAACAACCTATCGCAATGTTTAGTGATGATGTAAAAACCGATGTGACAGCACCTGAGGCGTATATTGCAATGGG
>CAZNXI010000332.1:0-1017 GCA_964577005.1 uncultured Rheinheimera sp. | reverse complement strand
TATCACTTTGATATCTATAAAAAGGCTGACGCAAAAACGTCCCCGCGCCGGTTAACATTCCATACCACTAATAACGCTTCCGCGGCATTGTATCAAAATGATTTGCAATATGTTGTTGCAGGGATCTATTTAGCCAGAGATTTAGCATCAGAGCCTGGCAAAAGCATCTACCCGCAAACTTTTGTTGAGCGGGTAACGGCTAAATTTTCAGGTATAAAAAATACAAAAATCACCGTACTTAACCTAAAAGATATGCAAAAGCACAATATGGGAGCCCTGATCGGTGTGGGTCTTGGCTCGGTGCATGAACCCAAATTACTGGTTATTGAGTACAAAGGTACCAGTAAAAGCAGTGCGCCTACAGCTTTAGTGGGTAAAGGCATTACATTTGACACCGGTGGAATTAGTATCAAGCCTAACGATGGTATGTGGGCCATGAAATCCGATTTGTCAGGTGCAGCAGCTGTTGCGGGCACCATGCTGGCGGTCGCATCTCGTGGAGAAAAAATAAACCTGATCGGTATTATGCCACTAGCCGAAAATATGCCCGCAGGCAATGCCATTCGTCCGGGCGATGTGTTAACCACAATGCAAGGCACCACTATCGAAATTATCTCTACCGATGCAGAAGGCCGGCTGATTTTGGCTGATGCTGTGCGTTATGCACAACAGGAATACAAACCTGGCATGTTGCTTAATATTGCCACCTTAACCGGTTCAGCCGCTCGGGCACTAAGTGACGAATACGCCGCTCTTGTTACTCGTGATTGGGATCTGAGTGTAGAAATGATGGCGGTAGGTAAACGTAGTGGCGAGGAAGTATGGCCATTACCGCTACACCCCAATCATTTTAAACAGATAAAATCTGAGATCGCAGATATCAAAAACTCTGGAGCAGGCGATCCGGGTGCCAGTATTGGTGCAGCAGTCGTTGCTACGTTTATAGATGAACAGTTGCCATGGGTGCATCTCGATATTGCAGGTGTAGATTGGCTGAATGATGCGACAGCTATCGCA
>CAZNXI010000331.1:1989-2141 GCA_964577005.1 uncultured Rheinheimera sp. | reverse complement strand
AAACTGCAAGGTGTGGAAGGGATTTATAACCAGCATGATTATTTTGATGAGCGGAGAGAGGCGCTGGCGCTTTTGGCTGATAAAGTAGAATCGATAATTAACTTGTAGGGCTGAACTTTAACCGCGAAGTGGTCCCGCATTTACGTCCGTAT
>CAZNXI010000331.1:0-1979 GCA_964577005.1 uncultured Rheinheimera sp. | reverse complement strand
TTATAACCAGCATGATTATTTTGATGAGCGGAAAGAGGCGCTGGCGAAATTGGCTGAATATTTAAGAAATATCATTCAAAACTAACAAGCGCATTTTGGGACATCACCATCACATGACATAAAACCGTGTGATGGTGATGTAAACTACTTATCTAATTATCATCCTCTTCCGAACCTTGGTATTCGTCATGGTTAGGATTTAATTGGTTAGCATGGTTATCCAGACTATCCCAGTAAGCGTCATTATTTGGGTTCATGCTGTCACTACGATCATCGTTTGGTGTTCTGCTCATACTGATTTTCCTCAGGTTAAAGTTCAACTGTTCTAATAAGCGCCATGAAAGTGCTCGTCGTTTATCTTCAACAGTTCAAGTTGTTAACAAACCGCTGCCACATTTTCTAATGCCTGTACTACTTGCTGTAATTCTTCAGCGGTAGCACAGCGGGTCCCAAACTTTGTTCTCTCCTTTGACAATTGCTCCAGCTTGTCAGGGTTTTCAAGCAAATACTCCGCTAACTCTAATGGCGTATTTTTTCCAGCATCACGTTTCCAGGCCATATGTGGCGCGTGCGAAATTAGCTGCTGTACAGCATCCAAGTTCCCCATCCAGGCTGCGGTGTGAAGTGGTGTTCTGTCATCAATGGTTACCAGATCTAAACGACATGGCGCAGTTAATAAGTATTTCACGCAAGCAATACTGTTTGATTTAGCAGCTGAGTGCAGAGCTGTCATACCGTTTATATCTTGTAAATCCGGATTGGCACCCGCCTCAAGCATGATTTTTACTAATTCAGCATCACCAGCCTGAGCTGCCAGCATTAAAGGTGTTTGGCCCTTAATATCAACAATATTCAGTTGTTTCGGATGCTCTTTAGCGAGCTGGCCGATAAACTTACGCATCTGATTAACCAACAAATTAAACCTATCCACTTCGCTCTGAAATTCAAAAGGCGCCATTTGCTTAATAATTGGTAAACGCTCAACAAAGCTACTTTTCATTTTAAACAGCAACATTAAGACAGAGTTACCGTCCACATCAGGCAAATTTGAATTAAGCAGTTGCCGGTTAGTCTTTATCCATTGCGATAGCTCACTTTCCGAACCCACTTCAAGCAGTCTCAGCAGCTTTTTAAAAGCCTGATCAAACTGCTTGCTGGAACCTCTAACAATAGCGGTTACACCTGGATAAGGTTTATATAGCGTCTCCCAGAAATATTCTGATACCCAACGCGCCGTATCTTCTATAGACGGCATCTGCTCGCACTCACTCATCATTCCACCCGCAAGCATCTCGCGATAGAACTTTTCATGGTTATTATGAATTAGCTTTTGATTGGCGACCGATAAAGCAAAAGCATCTCTGGCAATTTCGCCACGCATTGGACCGAAGTTGCGATCATTTACAGCTTCTAATGCATCCCTGAAGCATTTCGCTGCATCTTCAAATTTGTTACTAGCCAGCAGATGCTTCGCCTTATACTGAAGAATGGGGGCTTTCCAGAGATCATATCCTTGGCTTTGCTCTGCCTCAGCAAGAAGGACAGCAACTGTAACAGGAGTATCTTTTGTCCTTTGCTTACGCTCACCATTCAAATGAATACCCAATTCTAAAATAATGGCTTGAACAGTTTCAGCGGGCGTAACAGCTAACTCACGCAGTCGATTTATTGCAAGCTTTCGTGCATTGCTAGAAAGATTGGGATGCTGGGCAACCTGACTTACCACCCAGTAACTTTGTTCATTCTGCAGTGCTCTCCAGGGAGAAGCTACTTGCACTCTAGAGAGCAGCTGCGTTGCTCTTTCCATTTCAGAAAAAAACGACTCAACTCGCTTAACATTACGTTGAATAATGTTTACAGCAGATACAGGATTTAAAGCGATATGATCCTCCAGCGCATCACCTGGTGTCATGTCATAAAAACGCCGCGTCAGCAGTTGTGCAAGTTGCTGGTTTGCCGTTGTGTGACATGACGGGAGA
>CAZNXI010000330.1:317-2142 GCA_964577005.1 uncultured Rheinheimera sp. | reverse complement strand
AAGACAACTGAACGCGATCAAGGACCGATCGAGGTGGTCGTGAATTCTGCAGGAATCACTCGGGACAAGCCGGCGATCATGATGAGCCAAGATGAGTGGTCGAGCGTCATCGACACCAACCTAACCGGCACTTTCAATGTCTGTCGTGCAGGTGCTTTCGCAATGATGAAACGTCGACGCGGAAACATATTGAACCTGTCTTCAGTGTCTGGAATTCACGGCAATGCCGGGCAGAGCAATTATTCGGCATCGAAGGCCGGGATCATCGGGCTTTCGCGGACTCTGGCCAAGGAACTCGGAAGCACGGGTATTCGCGTGAACGTAGTCGCGCCCGGCTTGATCGATACCGACATGGTGTCTGGTCTTAGCGAGGAACAGGGCAAAAGGATTATTGGTGCGGCACCGATCCGGCGCATGGGAACTGCTGGTGAAGTCGCAAAGGCAGTCGCGTTCCTGTGCTCCGACGATGCGTCGTACATCACCGGACAGGTACTCGGCGTCGATGGCGGCCTTGTTTTCTGATCCGCTCCCCATGTACTCAACAAGATGCCAGGAACCCGAGCGATGACGACGCAGTCTGCAGTCGCGATCCCGCTGCCAACGACCCGAACGACTGGTGGCCGCCCCAGACCACTGTCGGTATTTGCAGGCCGCCGCCGCGTGCCTGCCGAACTGCATGTGGCGAGCGCGGACGGAATCGAAGCTTCATTTGTCGTGCCGAGCGGCTCCTCGGTCTTTGATGGCCACTATCCCGACCATCCACTGCTACCTGGCGTCTATATGATCGAAGCGGCGCAGCAGGCGGTGGAAGCCGTGCATGCCATGTACGGCCTCGGGCCGATGCGGCTCACACGAATTCGCAACCTGCAATTGATGCAGGCGGTCGCGCCGGATCAGTGGCTGAGGCTGCACGCCACTCGGGTCGACAACACGCACGCATCCGATTCCGAGAGCTGGCGGATTGCGCTGCGCCATGACGAACACCGCGTCGCTGCATTCACGCTGACGTTTTGCAGTAGCGCTTCGGAGCAATTGGCCGAAGCTCGGATCGCTGTTGAAGAGTCCGCGAATGATGGAATGAAGGCCATTTATGGCTCTGCAGATATTCTGTCTTTGCTTGCTCATAGGCCACCCATGCTGCTGATCGACCACGCCATTCGGCTACCTGCCGGTGACGAGCTCTTTGCACGCAAGGCGATCTCACTGAACGAACCGTGCTACCTCGACGTCGAACCGAACGGTGCTGCGGACTCCGCCTATCCGTCTAGCCTGGTCGTCGAATCCTTCACGCAGGCGGCGGGCTTGCTGGCGCTGGGCTGCGGTCAGGTTTTCAAGCGCACCAATGAGCGACAGCCGCTGATGGTTTTCGGTGGGCTCTCGGACGCCCGCTTCCTTGGCTGTGCCGAGGCAGGTGAAACACTCCAGCATCGTGTTCGAATCAGCCGCTCGTTTGGCGATGCACTGTTCGTCTCCGGAAGTACATGCACCGATACACGAATGCTTGCCGATTTCACCGGTCTGCTGGTGATCTTTCGCGATCGTGAAGCTCTGGCGTCGCCGAGGCCACTGCCAGCCACGAATGACGTCGCTCAAATGACCGACGTTACCTTTCTCCCTCAACCATAAAAAGGAGTACTTTTAATCATGCTTGATCAGAATATTTTGGACAAACTTCGCGGAATCATTGCCGACGTGCTTGAAGTAGAGCAGGAGCAGGTTCAGGACGACGTCAATTTCATGACCGATCTCGGGGCCGATTCGCTTCGCGTCATCGAGATTCTGACCCGGATTGAAGAGTCCCTGGGTACCAGCATCGATCAGTCCA
>CAZNXI010000330.1:0-307 GCA_964577005.1 uncultured Rheinheimera sp. | reverse complement strand
GTCGCAGGCCAGAAAGCGAGTCGTGATCACTGGGATCGGCGTGATCAGCAACATCGGCGTCGGCCAGAAGGCATTCTCCCGCGCGCTTCGCGCAGGTGAATGCCGCGTCAGCCCGATCGCATCTTTTGATACCGAAGGCTATCCGTACGCGCACGCGACAGAGATTCAGAATCTGGCCGGGCTGACTGACGACTATGAGTTGCTTGTCCGAAAGCATGGCCGTTCCGCGACGTTCGCCGTTCTCGGCAGCCGCGAGGCAGCCGTTGACGCCGGACTAGAACCGGATGCTCTCGCGCGGGCCAACTGC
>CAZNXI010000329.1:0-2142 GCA_964577005.1 uncultured Rheinheimera sp. | reverse complement strand
ACCCTTTATGCCAAATGGTAAACCGCAGCATGTGAAAGGCTTTTTACGTGAGTTTACTAAAACGGCTAAAACAGCGGCTGATTTTCTAAATCAACTGCATCAATTAGGTTTACCTTTAGTTGGCTTGGACGCTTCTTTAGTTTTGGTTTACCGCGATGAATATGCTAAAACGCTGGGAAGCGACCGCGGTGATTTTCAGGTGTTACTTGTACACGAGTGGTTAAGTGATAAACCGCTACCTGTACTAAACCACAGCACGGAGTTTTCTTTACTGGCGCATTGCACCGAGAAAACCGCTTTACCCGCCAGCGAGAAAACTTGGCAGCAAATTTTTAAGCAGGCTGGGCTCAGTTTAAAACCTGTGAGTGTGGGCTGTTGTGGTATGGCAGGAACCTATGGTCATGAAACACAACAGCTTGAGAACAGTAAAGCCTTGTTTGACTTAAGCTGGCGTAAGCCGGTGGAAAATTTAGGCGCAGAAAAAATTCTAGTTACAGGGTTTTCATGCCGAAGCCAAGTGAAGCGATTAGTTGGTGACAAACCACGCCATCCGCTGCAAGCACTGTTAGCCTTGATATCTGATAGTTAATTGTCGTTAGTTAATTGTCGTTGCTGTCATAGCAAACACCCGGCTTAGCCGGGTGTTTGTATTATTACCTAAGTTGTTTTTCGCTTAGAAACGGTAAATACCTTTCAAGTAATAGTAACCACCATTAATGCCCATGGGCGAGGTTTCAAAATATTTGGCACCCAGAATACTGCTGATATTATCAGGAATACGTTCTGCTTTGGTATCAAACAGATTTTGTGCTCCCACTGCAACAGTGAAACTTTCATTGAAGTGATAAGCTGCTTCAACATCAAAGGTTACTTTTGCCGAGGCTTGCGTTACCCATTCATCAGAATCAGCATGTACACCCTGATATTCGCCAAAATAATTCGTTCTGACAAACATATCAATGGATTCCCATTGCTGATTCCAGGTCAACGTAGCACGGTGATTTGGTAAATCATTTTCTAAACGTGATACTTTGAAAGCACCTGTAACATCGGTAAAGCGTTTTACCTCAGTGTCAGTCCAGTTATAGGCTAAACTAAAACTACTTCTACCATCAAACAAGTTAGTCGAGTAGTTGGCTACTAGATCAAAACCTGTGGTCACGGTATCGAAGTCGTTGGTCAAATAGGTTAACTGTGATAGCGAGTCGATACCACGTACACCGGCAGCTTTCAACTGATCACGGTCGGCTTGTGTAACCGCAAATTCGCGAGATTGGCCGATACGATCGTCAACTTCAATTCTAAATAAGTCTGCAGTAAAAAAGATACCGCCACTGCCGTTATACACTAAACCTAAGGTATAGCTTCTGGACTCTTCTGGCGTTAATTCTTTACCGCCTTTTAGTACTGAAACCGGGTTAGTAGGCGGTAATAAGCCGATATCAACTAATTCACCACCAATAATCGCAGTACGTACGTTACTTACATTGGCTTGACCAACAGTAGGTGCACGGAAACCAGTACTATGCGAACCACGGATAGCCAAATCTTCAGTCAAACGATATTGGCCAGTTACTTTATAGTTGGTGGTATTACCAAAGGAGTCATAATCTTCATAGCGTAATGCTGCAGCAACTAACAGGTTTTCTGATAGCTCTGCTTCAGCATCAATGTAAGCTGCATAGTTACGACGGACATTCACACCGGCATTATCAGGTTGGAAACCAGGAAAACCGTTTGAACCATTGGTTAATTGGCTAACATAAGGACCCACTTCCCACGAGGCAGTTTCACCTGCAATAATCTCAAATGTTTCTTCAGCCCATTGTACACCGGCTGCGACGGCTAAATCGTTATATAAACCGGCTTCGATGTATTTAACAAAATCAGCGCCAAAGTTCTTTTCCAGTTGCACATATTTACCTGCATCAAAGGCTGTTGGAGTTTCTGGTCCTAAAGACGCATTTACGGTATTGACAATATTAAAGGATGATTCATTGCGACCCACGCTACCATAGAAATCGTAGAAAACGCCTTTAAGAACGCCTTCTTTGAATTCACCTTTGGTACCAGCCGTTAAAGAGGTGTCTGTGATATTGCCGCCAAAGTTTGGTGTAAAACCGCCAGGGAACATGGAGAAAA
>CAZNXI010000328.1:918-2158 GCA_964577005.1 uncultured Rheinheimera sp. | reverse complement strand
CTAAAGCAATATTTTGCTCCGCCAACCAAGGCACTAGCGGCGCGGTAAGCCACAGTACGGAGATATTGAAGTCGCTGACATGTTCGCTAAGAAATTGAATGCTCAGGGGTTCATTGCGGGCCACAACCAAAGTAGCCCCAGCTAACCAGCCTCCCCACATTTCGTAAGTACTGGCATCGAACACCAAAGCGGAATGCAATAGTACTTTGTCGGCTGAAAAAATCTGTAATACATTGTTTTGTCTGTGTAAACGGCAAATTGCCTGATCCTGGATCTGTACAGCTTTTGGCGTTCCGGTAGATCCCGAAGTGAACATTACATAGGCCACGCTTTGTGCATTGCGCTGACGTTGCGGCAATTCGACGGTTAAGTTAGCACTAGCTTTAAATATCTCACCGGCAGTTAAAATAAGCGGATCATCAGTTACTCTATCCCCCTGCCTGATTAACATCACGGCTTTAGCCGCACTAACCATGTAATCTTTGCGTTCCTGCGGATAGTTGAGATCAATAGGCACATAGGCGCAACCAGCCTTAATTATCGCCAACAAAATACTCAGGGTTTCTGCAGAACGCCCTAGTTCAACTGCAATAACAGAACCTGCAACAATGCCTCTACCAACAAAAAATTGTGCCAGTTGGTTTGAACGTTCATCCAATTCCCGATAAGACATCTCGCTGTTATCAAATGACGAGACAACAGCGATTTTATCAGGATTGTTTTGCACAGCTCTCTGGAAATAGTCAGTTAAATTGTCTGTGTTTTTATGCTCTATCATGATGCAGGCTCTTGGTTTTGTTGTGGTTTCAGGTGCGTAAGTTAAACTTGCCGCACCTGATCTGGTCTTAATAGACTCATTGCCTTGCGGCTTGAGTATCTTTAATGCGTTGCAATGTTGCGCGCGCTAAGGGGAGTAATATCAGTCCAATGCAGCGCAATGTATTCCAGACATGCCTCTTTGCTCTGAGCGTCACCATCTGCTTGCCAACCCAGCGGGATGTCTTTGTGAGCTGGCCAGATTGAATGTTGGTTTTCATGATTTACAACCACGTAGTACATCATTTCGTTTTGATTTGCTTGGTTCATGGAACTCTCCTGTAGTTAACATTTGGTGTTGTGTATCCAGGTATTTTGAAAACCTCAGAGCACAACTTTTGCTAGACATAGCCATTCAACTACAACCAGGCAAACGCGATAACTGCTAGTTCTGACAGGGGGGCGGAGATTCAACTTTTTGTTT
>CAZNXI010000328.1:0-908 GCA_964577005.1 uncultured Rheinheimera sp. | reverse complement strand
TTTTTGTTTTGAAATGATAAAAACTAATAAGCACAGACGAATGCCTGTGCTTATCATAGTGAAGGGCTGGTGTTGCGGTAGGTGATGGCTAATCCATTTCCGGCAGCGATGTCCACTCTAGCAGCCAAAGCAGAAGCTGAGCCTCGTCTTCACCGCTAAGCGAACAGCCGGATGAGAACTCGGCCAAAATATCATCATTGACAGTATTGTCAGCACTTGAGGCTGAATTGCAGAATTTTGGGTGTAGTGTTGGTATTGACATAATGTGGTTCCGGGCCATATTTATTAAACTATGCCGATTCAACACTAATGCCTTTAATGATTAAACTGTCAGATCTTACAAGTGAGTTGCCAACACGGCTGTGTTGCTGGCATGGCGCTGACATTATTTGCAGCGGCGCCAGCTTAAGTATGGTGCCGTTTTTTTACTTCGCAGGCCAACCAAACCATGCCTGAATGACACCAGTAATCCAGTGTTATACATTGCCCGGCCAGCCATTGTGCCGACCAGTTTTCTGTAAGACACAGCTCAAGCTGAGAGGCTGAAATAGCACTAAACCTGGCAGCAGTAAATTCTTTAATTTTCTGACAGTCCGGATACAGTGCTTTATATAATGCTTCCTTGGCAGCGAATGCCAAGCTATACAATAAGGTTTCGGGATAGGGCTGACAATGCAGCCAACGTTTTTCGTCCGGACTAAGAAATTGGCTGCCAAACTCCTTTACCTGCGCAGCATTAAACAACTGCTCGACATCCAACCCTAAACTCATATCCGCCTGACGGGACAACCCCGCCCAGACAATGCCTTGGCTATGGCTGATTGAACCACTGCTGCCCGCGGGGGGAACGCCTCACCGCCAGTTGACCTCCGGTTGAGCGAGCGGTCAAGGGGTCGCGGTGCCCCCGA
>CAZNXI010000327.1:0-2170 GCA_964577005.1 uncultured Rheinheimera sp. | reverse complement strand
AGCCTTTAGTATTAAAGTTAGAATATGAAGGGAACAACTACCTAGATGATGTTGCTGGAGCTTTACCGCAAGACAGTCGTTTTAATTTTGGTGCGGTGTACCATTGGAACGATTTTGTGTTCGATTTAAATTACCAACGTGGTAATACGCTAGGCTTTGGTGTGCATTATGCGTTTAATATGCACAATATTAATCAACTTAAGATAAAACCCGCTAAGTTATCGGTACCTGAAGACCGGTCTGACATACCTCTTAATATTAATTTTAATACCTTAACGCAAAATCTGTATTTTAATGCAGGCTATTTACCCAGAGGGATCCACTTGGATTCTGATAAAGGTGTGTTCTACTTGTATGGTCAGCAAATTATTTACAGGGATGATGTTGAGGCTACCGAGCGTATTGCCAGAGTAATTAGCAACCAGTTACCTGCCAATATTGAAACAATTCGGGTAGTAGATTATGGCAGTAATATGCCTCAGGTTGAGAAGGTGATAGATGTAGCGGCCTTTGTAGAGGCTGCTACCTACAGCAAGTTAGCAACCGATATTCGCTCTACTTATGTTAGGCAACAGCCTTCGGCTGAAAGTCTTAACAGTGTTAAGCTTAGTCAAGACCAAGGTTTTTATACTGGGGCCGAGACATTCTGGATACAGTCTTTTGGTAACCCTGAAAAGTTCTATATGTATCAAGGGGGCTTTTTCTTAGGCGGCGGTTATCGGTTTAATAACCAGTTTAGTGTTAACAGTACCGCTAAGTTAACCTTGTTAGAAAACTTTGATGATTTTAACTTTAAAGTCGACGCTTTAGAGTCTTCATTACCCCGTGTAAGAACTTTTGTTAGGGAATATGTTACGCGCAGTAAGTTTAGTGTAGAAAACTTTTATGGCCACTGGCAAAAAGAAAT
This sequence comes from uncultured Rheinheimera sp., assembly GCA_964577005.1. Taxonomy (GTDB): domain Bacteria; phylum Pseudomonadota; class Gammaproteobacteria; order Enterobacterales; family Alteromonadaceae; genus Alishewanella. The sequence goes on along the minus strand of CAZNXI010000327.1, from coordinate 1,263 downwards.
TGCGCCCTCTATTTTTGCCCAAGCCTACGGCGGTTATTTAGAAACCATGTATGCTGGAGCTGGTGCTGAGCTGTTATATAGGCCAGTGGATAGTACTTTGGCAGTGGGGATTGATCTTAACTATGTGCGGCAGCGCTCGTTTGAAAATGCTTTTGGCTTGTTCGATTACAAAACCCTGACAGGGCATGTTAATGTGTACTGGCAGCCCAGCTTTTTACCTGATACCCGTTTAACCTTTAATATTGGTCAGTTTTTGGCAAAAGATAAGGGTGTTAATGTCGATTTTGCTAAACGCTTTGATAGCGGCATGATCGTTGGTGCTTATGCTGCAATTACCAATGTCTCGGCCGAAGAATATGGTGAGGGTAGTTTTACTAAAGGCTTTTATCTGTCTATTCCCTTTGATGTGTTTTCTATTCGTCCTTCAAAAGGGCGTGGACAACTGCCTTGGGTGCCAATTGGCCGCGATGGCGGGCAGCCACTTAATCGCCCTATTAAGTTGATTGATGTAACAGAGATGCGTTCGCCTTTTGTTAAGTAAGTTTTGATATCTTAGTGTTTATATAAACGGAGGCTTTTGCCTCCGTTTTTGCTTTCGTATTGATCTCGTAATACCATAGCGCGTAAATAAAGAAAGTATTCTGTTATGGGCATTGATATGTTGTATTTTAATAGTCAAAGTATTCCTGAATTAGCGGGGCTTAATTTTGCGCAGCGCATGCAAGTATTGCGCACTGCTGCTGATCGTTTACCTGCACCGACTAAAATCTCGTTAAACATTGTTAAGCTGATTATTTTATCGGCATTATTCATTATGATTGCCCGAGCGGACGGCATTGCCATTGTTGGCTATGTGGTGTTACTGGTGGTGGTATACCCATTACTAACCCGGCCGCTGACGTACTCTTTATGCCGAAAATCGTTAGCCACCATCCGCAAACAACAATTCCCCACCTAGTTATCCACCTGTCTCCGGTACCGGACGGAGCTCCGAGGTCATACCGGTACCGGAGACGTGTGGATAAGTTGTGGTGGCATTAATGGGCGTAGGTGGCTATGTTTATTAGGATGGGCTTTAACCAAGGTGATGTGTATTTATGAAAACAAAGTTTTTGTTGTTTGCTGCTTTGGTTTTATCTGGTTTAACTGCTTGTGGCGGTGGGGGCGGTGGTTCTGCTGCGCCGCAAACCTTTACCATTCAGATCGGTAATTTCACTGGTGGGCGTATTTCACCGACTTCGGTAACGGTTTCTGAAGGGCAAA
>CAZNXI010000326.1:0-2182 GCA_964577005.1 uncultured Rheinheimera sp. | reverse complement strand
GACAAAATGGCTAAGCAGCAGGCATTAAGCTAATCTTATAAATCAGTACGACAAGTATTTAGGTAATGTAGTGTCAAAAATACTTACGGTGTTTGCTGTTATGCTACTCACATCTAGTTTGGCAAGCGCAGCAGTAAACCAACTTATCAATTTGTATACCGAAGAGTATCCGCCTTGGAATTATACTTCTGGTCAAGCAGTTATAGGTCTTAATACCAAACTGATTCGGCAAGCACTGATACAAAGCGAGTTGCAGGGGCATTTCTTGGTGATCCCTTGGGGTCGAGCCCAGCGTTTAACTCAAGCAGAGCAGTATAGTTGTTTTTATTCTGCCGTCAGAACGGCTGAGCGTGAGGAAATCTATCAATGGATTGGGCCTTTAAGCCGCGAGTATGTGCAATTGTTTTCGTTAAATCCTGAAGTCTTGCCCTTTTACGCCTTAGCAGCAGCCAAAGATTTCGTCATTGGCGGCCAAACCGAAGATGCTTACACTGACTATGTTGCGCAGCAAGGCTTAAGAGTTGAACGCGTGGCAGCAATCCCCACTAACCTGTCGATGCTGCAACTTGGCACTATGGTTAGCTGGCTCGGTAGGCGGCCCATATATCGCCGCAAAAAAAGGCTTACAACTTTTTCCAGTGGCGACCAGTGAGACCCTGTTTGAACTCTGGTTAGCCTGTAATAAACAGATGCCACAACAGATTATTGAACAACTCAACCGTTCAATTAAAGCGATTAAACAAGCTGAGCTGGATACTTTAGAGGAAAAAGCCGACAAGTCTCTGCCGGCTTGGTAAAGAAAGTTGACTCAATAGTCGTTATTCCGTTTGAGCGTTTTTCACGAACTCATCCAGCCAGTTTACGGTTTCCCATAGCATATGCAGCACCGACTCACGAGCACGATAGCCATGTGATTCCAGAGGTAACATCACTAAACGGGTGGTACCACCATTGCCTTTAATCGCTTGATATAAGCGTTCGCTTTGCATCGGGAAGGTGCCAGAGTTGTTATCATCAGTACCGTGGATCAACAGCAAGGGCGTTTTAATTTTCTCGGCATGGAAAAACGGTGACATTCGCGCATACAGCTCAGGATCATCCCAAAGAGTGCGCTGCTCACGCTGGAAACCGAAAGGTGTCAGCGTGCGGTTATAAGCACCGCTGCGGGCAATACCAGCTTTAAACAAGTTAGTATGCGCCAGCAGGTTAGCCGTCATAAAGGCACCATAAGAATGCCCTCCAACAGCAACGCGCTTCGGATCAGTCACTCCTAACGCAACACCCGCAGCAATCACCGCTTCGGCATTAAGCACGAGTTGCTCAACAAAAGTATCGTTTGGCTCTTTCTCGCCTTCACCGACAATGGGCATAGTGGCATTATCAAACACCGCATAACCTTGGGTAGCTAAAAACTGCGGGTTCCAGTAGCTGATACGGTTAAAACGGTAAGGCGAATCAGACACCTGTCCGGCTGCAGCCGCGCTGCGGAATTCGCGTGGATATGCCCAAACAATGGTCGGTAAGGCACCATCACGCGCTTTATCATAGCCCGCTGGCAGCAATAATGTCGCCGACATCGGAATACCATCCGCACGTTGGTAATTAATCAACTCGCGGCTAATACCTTGGGTATGCGGCATAGGGTGTGGTGTTTGCGTCAGCGCAGTCAGCTCACCATTTTGTAAATTCCGTAAATAGAAATCCGGTGGTAAGTCGGCCGATTCGCGCTGCGTTAATAACTGACCAGATGGCAGTAGCGTAATGGGATACTCATAGAACGGCGCTTCTGAACGCCATAACCGCTGTGTTTCGCCTGTTGCTAGTTGCCGCTTATCAATAAAAGGTCTATTACCCTCCGGCGATGCACCTACGGCAGTTAAGTAAATTGCACCGTCTTCGATACGCAATAAACGCTGACCATTGGCTGCCGTGGTTAATAAGGGTGCACCCGGATCGTTGTAACGGTCTTCAGAGGAACGCTCCCACATCACCTTTGGTGTAGTACCATTTGCCAAATACCAGACTTTTTCATTACGGTCCTGCCACCAACGTTCCCATACCATTAGGCTGCCATCCGCTGCACCTAACAGGTAGCTAAAACGGAAGCTAAGATCTAATAACTTGGTAGGCTCAGCGGTAAAGGGTGCAGCTAATTGGAACAACTGATCACGGATTGCCACTT
>CAZNXI010000325.1:0-2195 GCA_964577005.1 uncultured Rheinheimera sp. | reverse complement strand
TGCAACGGCGCCCTCGCCATCGAGTGCGCCGATCGTCGAGCTTACATAGCACCACGATGCGCGCTCTCCGATCGACGCACTCAATGACGATGGCATCCGTTTCGCCTCGAACGTTTCTGCCGCGCAGGCTCCTAGGCCGCGCTCTCGCCGCCTGGAGGTGCAAACTGCTCGATGACTTGCTGCTCAGTGAGCATGGGCGTCTGATTGGCGAACGAGTAGTAGCTCGGCTTCTTGTCGATGTAGATCTGGCTTGCGAGTTCAAAGTCGCCGGACTCGAAGGCTCCAGCGGGAACAAAGTACTCGCCGGTGGCCAGTAGCTTGTAGTAGAGATGAGTGCCGCAGGTCTTGCAGAACGCGCGCTCGGCCCACTGGGACGACGGATAGACAGCAATATTGCCTGCGCCGGTGAATTCAACGTCGGGACCGCAATGGACCGCAAGCAATGGCCCACCGCCCCAACGACGGCAGAAGCCGCAATGGCAGGCGCCGATATCCCGGGCGTCGGGGGAAGTGAACTTGACTGCTCCACACAGGCAATGACCGTTCATGGGACTGGTACAACTCGATGACTGAGATGGTGCGTTGTGCGACGCAACTGGATTTCCGGTCCAGATGCGCACGATAGCGCCTGAGTGTTCAGCAGGCGATCGCGCCTGTCAATCGCTACTGAATTTGCCCCGCTGAAACAAGAAAATCTTCGGCGCCTACGAGACCCAGGTACAGGCCTACGCAGCCATCGCGAGCTACATCCACGGCTTCTACGATCCGACGCGGCTGCACTCAGCACTGGACTACATGTCGCCCAACGACTATGCACGGAGGCCGATGGAGAGCAAGGCTGCTTGAACCGGGCTTCTTGGCGTCCGTTCGCAGGGGGCAGGTTCAGGCTCACGGCTACCGATGACGGAGCGCGCCGGAAAGCGATTTCCTCTAGTAGGTGTCGGCAAGCCTGGCCGGGCTTGTTCAACAACCGGATCAGATCGTGGCTGCGCGCGATCGATCCTTAACCGTTAGAACGCATCGGGGGGACCAGCAGCCCTTGCTTCTCTGAGCACACCCCTAACTGCCTCGATGACGGCGGATGGTTGGTCCAGCTGAATATAGTGCCCAGCGCCTTCAACAAGAATTCTTCGGCCGTTGGACGAAAGAGCAATCGTTTCATCATGTTGGCGCGAAAGGATTGCGTTCTTTCGCGCGCGCAGCTCGGAGGTCTCGTTCGGCGCGGGCAAGGATGGCGACTTCGTGAGCAATACAAGTGGAACGCTCCCGAGCGGGCGGACCGCCTCCCGAACCTGGTCAGCGCTCTCGCGCCAGATATTGCGCATCTCAGATACCCAGGCTGCAATTCGATGCGGTTTGGCAGCAAGCAGCCGCTCTGAGGAGCGAATTGTTTCGCTGTAGTTCGTACCGGCTTCAGCAATGCATAGCCTCGCATAATCTGACGGCAGATTTGTGGAAACATCGGAAACATCAAGGCAGATCTGCAGTGACTGAAGATAGTCAATGTTCCTTGCAAGGCTCTCGGGATCGAGTTCGAACAGATCGCGACCAACATCTTCATGCGAGGGGTCAACGAGCACAATCCCAGCGACGTCATGTGGTGTTTCGAATGCAAACAGTTTCACAATCATTCCCCCGTAGGAGTGACCTACAAGTACGAATGGTGGACGCTCGCCGGCTGCATTGAGCAGCGCTCTTAGGTCCTGCTCTGCGCGTGCAGTGTTTCGGGGGAAGACCGCTCCGTCGCTGAACCCAAGCCCGGCACGATCGTATGAGCATGACCTGGTCGACTTGGATATCTCGGGCTGAACGAAACCCCATGCCTTTGTGCCATCCCCAAGCCCTGACTCAAAAACCACAACAGGGGCTCCCTCGCCTGTGCAGTGAAGATTGAGCCTACGGCCGTCATTGACTTCGACAAGCAGACTTGGCTCGGTGTACACAAGGTCGTCAACGACGCGATTCGATGCATCGGATGCCGACAGCGATGCTGCGATGAAGAAGACCAGTCCGAAGCTCGTCAAGTAGAAAACGATGCGTGGCAATTTGGAGTTCCCGCGAATGGCGAAGGGGCGCGCGATTAGTCGGAATACGTTCCAATCGGGATAGGAAGTAGCCTCGCGACCCCTCACTCCCACAGCACCGGACGTACGGGTTACCTGATGCTGCCAGGCCGGATCAACGTCTTGGTTCAA
>CAZNXI010000324.1:0-2212 GCA_964577005.1 uncultured Rheinheimera sp. | reverse complement strand
CCCAGAAATATCCGGGTGAACCCCATTACACTCTGTTGTCAGGTTAAATGCTGTTAAATGACAAAACTAATGGAATTCCCTTTGTTGGCGTTGATATTACCCGCTACAAGGTTATTGATTTCGCGAGAAAGCGATGTTGCTGGCGTAGCTGGTTGCTCAGTATCAGGTGTTGTGGCCTGATTAATCGCATTTGATAAGCGCGAAGTGTTATTCACAGCGGAAGAATCGGTACGATCAGCACTAGCCAAATTATCTTTTAGCAAACTTGATTCTGCTGCCGCTTGGTCGGCTTCAGCATCAAGCCGTCTTGCCGTGGCTTCGGCTTGACGAGCTTCACGTCTTTTCGACGCAGCTTGCTGTTCTAACGCTTGTGCCTGTTGCTCAGCTTGCTGTGCCTGGCGCTCGGTTTGTTGACGTAGCAAGGCATTAACTGGCATGGCCCCCAGATTGGCAGAGGATATCATCGCGGTTAAGCTCCCAAATACGCTGTGTAAACGCAGCTATAACATCTTTAACTATAGTGTAATCCTGCACAGATACAAGGGGATTACCTACAAAAGAGCAGCAGGTAATCTCTGCTGATAAGTAATGGCTAAATGCTGCGCGGCTTAAGCTGTATCTGACTACTTTAACTATGCGCGCAAGTAATTTTTAACTAGTCCTGCCACAGTAACTTCTTCTCCAGTTCAATAATCAACATAATTATAGCCGCGCCCAGTGCACACCAGCCCCAGTGTTCCAGCTGTAACGCCGTAGTGCCAAACAAGCTTTGCATAAAGGGGGCATAAACAAAAGCCAACTGTAACAAAACCAACACGCCAATAGCCAACCAAGCAATGGGGTTAGTAAACAACAGTTTAGGATGTAAACTAAAGCTACTTAAGTGCCTACTGTTCAGCAGATAACCCGCCTGCGCAACGACCAATGCCGAAACGCTTAGGGTTCTGGCATACTCAAGGCTTAATCCCTGATTAATAGCGATGTTGAATAACAGCATGGCACTACCGCCAATTAAAATCGAGACTAGCGTAATACGTCTTAAAAAAGCTCGGCTTAACAACGCTGCTCTGGCTGATCTCGGCGGGCGACGCATAACACCTGGCTCTGCTGGTTCAAAGGCGAGCGCCAGTGCCAGTGTAATCGCGACCACCATATTCACCCATAAAATTTGCACTGGGGTTAAAGGCAGAGTTAAGCCAAATAACACCGCACAAAGCATGACCAGCCCTTGTGCGCCGTTAGTGGGTAAAATAAATAAAATGGCTTTGCGTAAATTGTCATAAATGGTGCGGCCTTCAGCAACGGCGGCTGCGATGGTACTAAAATTATCATCGGCCAGCACGATATCAGCCGCTTCTTTGCTGGCTTCTGAACCTTTGATACCCATAGCAATACCCACATCGGCTTGTTTTAGGGCGGGCGCATCATTAACGCCATCTCCGGTCATCGCCACAATGTCGCCTTGTTGCTGCAGGGCTTGTACCAAACGCAATTTATGCTCAGGGCTGGTGCGAGCAAAAATCGTCCCAGTTTGCGCCATTTGCTGTAATTCTTCTGCGGTGGCCTGCGCAATATCTTGCCCCGTGTAAACCACCAATTCATGCTCATTGGCTAAACCCATGGCTTGACCAATGGCTTTGGCAGTGCCTGCATGATCGCCGGTGATCATTTTGACTTTTATGCCTGCCTGTTGGCAGGCCGCGATGGCGGTAATCGCCTCTGGCCTTGGTGGATCAATGATGCCGATCAGACCATAAAAACACAGCTCGGTAAGATCCGGCATACCAAGCTCGACCTGCGATGTCGCTTTACCTGCAGCAGCCAGAACGCGCAGCCCTTGTTGACTTAACAGCTCAATTTGCGCTTGCCAGAAGGTTGTATCTAAAGGTTCTACTATACCACTTGCGGCTAATTGCGAAGTACAGCGCGGCAAAAGCCGATCAGGCGCACCTTTTAAAAGTAGGTATTTACTGCCATCAGCTTGTTGTTCCAAGCTGGCCATAAATTTGTTTTCAGACTCAAATGGGATCACCGCCAGCCGCTGATAACGCTCACGCTCAAAGCCGGCTTTTTCAGCTAAACATAACAAGGCACCTTCTGTTGGCTCGCCATGCACTTGCCAGCTAGTCTCGCTATGTTTTAGCTCGCTATCGTTAGCAACAGCGACGACTTCAATGAGCGCCTGCAGTGCAGGGTGCTCCTTTAACACTAC
>CAZNXI010000323.1:0-2231 GCA_964577005.1 uncultured Rheinheimera sp. | reverse complement strand
AAAGCCGGTAACTTGATCTTTATGACCAGGATGGCCGATACCTAGGCGTAAACGGTAAAAATTTGGGTTATTACCCAGTTTACTGGTGATATCACGTAAGCCATTATGGCCGGCATGGCCGCCGGCGAATTTGAACTTAGCGCTGCCTGGTGGTAATGCAAGTTCATCATGCACGACCAAAATTTGCTCTGGCGTAATTTTATAAAACTGCGCCATAGCAAGCACGGCTTTACCGCTTAAGTTCATATAGGTATTAGGGATTAGCAATTTGAATTCTTGACCCGCAAGGATAAATTTACCGGTTTGACCGAAAAATTTTGCTTCGGGTTTCAGTGGGGCATTATAGGCTCGGGCGAGCTGCTCCACAAACCAGACGCCAGCGTTGTGTCTGGTGTGCTGGTACTCGGGGCCTGGATTACCCAGGCCCACGATTAGCTGTATCTTAGGTAGTACAGCGTCAGACATTACTCAGCGGCAGCGTCATCAGCTTTGCCAGCTGGTTTGTTTACAGAAACTACTGGTAAATCGTGGCCTTCACCTTTAGTTAACTGAACAAATTTAACACCGTTTGGTGCTTTGATGTCAGTTAAGTGCAGGGTAACGCCAACAGCTACATCAGCCAGGTCAACTTCGATAAACTCTGGCAGATCCTGTGGTAAACAGGTAATTTCTACTTCGTTCAGACCGTGAACAACTACGCCACCTTTCTTAATAGCAGCATCTTCGTTTAAGAAGTGTACTGGTACTGTAGTGTGTAATTCGTGGCCAGCTTCAACGCGTTGGAAGTCAACGTGTAAAATCTTTGGCTTGAACGGGTGACGTTGCATGGCTTTAACGATAGCTTTAACTTCTTCACCGCCAACGTTGATGGTCAGGATGTGAGAGTAGAAAGCTTCGAAGCTTTGTGCTTTTAACAGCTTTGAGTGTTCTAAAGTAACAGATTGTGCTGGCTGGCTGCCACCGTAGATGATAGCTGGCACTTTGTCTTCGTGACGTAGGCGGCGGCTCGCACCTTTCCCTAAATCAGCGCGGACTTCTGCTGTTAACGTAAAAATTGCATCAGACATTGATGTACTCCAAAAATTAAGTGTTGTTTTGGCTTGCGACCAGCCAAAACTTGTAGCCCTTACAAAAGGCGCGACATATTACCACCCAACAGGAGGTGCTGCAAATGAAAAAGGCACTCAGAGAGTGCCTTTTTGGTAGTGGTTGCGAGACCCGCTTATTGCAGCAGGTGCTAGCAAGCCTGCCTAGTCAAACATCGAGGAGATAGACTCTTCATTACTGATACGACGAATACATTCAGCAAGCAGATCACTCAGTGTAAGCTGACGTACTTTGGGAATGGCTTTCATCGCTGCAGACAGCGGGATAGTGTCAGTAATAATAAGCTCATCAATGACAGAGTTACTGATAATCTCTGGGGCATTACCCGAGAAAACCGCATGGGTAGCATAAGCAAATACCCGCTTAGCGCCTTGCTCTTTTAACGCTTCAGCAGCTTTACACAAGGTGCCGCCGGTATCGATCATGTCATCCACGATAATACAATCACGATCTTTAACATCACCAATAATGTGCATAACTTGCGAAACATTGGCTTTTGGACGGCGTTTATCAATAATGGCGAGATCGGCATCGTTCAGCAGTTTAGCTACCGCACGGGCGCGTACTACACCACCAATATCAGGTGATACTACCACGGGGGACTCTAACGATTTTTTACGCATATCATCCAGTAACACTGGACTGGCGAAAACGTTGTCTACCGGCACATCAAAGAAACCTTGGATTTGCTCAGCATGCAGGTCAACAGTAAGCACCCGGTCAACACCCACGCTGGATAAAAAGTCGGCGACAACTTTAGCCGTAATAGGCACACGCGCAGAGCGTACTCGACGATCCTGTCTGGCATAACCAAAATAAGGAATGACCGCAGTGATCCGACCGGCAGAGGCACGGCGTAATGCATCTACCATAACGATAAGTTCCATTAAGTTATCGTTGGTGGGGGCGCAAGTTGATTGAATGATAAATACGTCTGAACCGCGTACATTTTCGTTGATTTGCACACTGACTTCGCCATCACTGAAACGGCCTACAGCGGCGTCTCCCAGTTTGATGTAAAGACGGCTGGCGATTTTGTTGGCAAGATCTGGTATGGCGTTACCAGCGAAAACCTTCATGTCGGGCACGGTAGGATCCTCAGGGCAGTGGTGAGTCCGGTTTAA
>CAZNXI010000322.1:0-2248 GCA_964577005.1 uncultured Rheinheimera sp. | reverse complement strand
GCAAGGTTGTTATTTAGTGTTGCAGAGCAGCCAGCCACAACGATTAAAGGCTACCTTGCTAAGCCGCTGTCAACGGTGGGATATTGCGCCTTTAACAAAATCTGCATTGCAACAGTGGTTAGCGACTCAAGTGTCGGAGCCTATTCCTGAGTTTATCTATCGCTATTCGGGCGGCGCGCCATTAGCCGCCTTAAGCTTGTTAACCTCTGCTGAATCCGCGCAAATTGAACAGGTGTTAAGGCAATTAACCGAAGTATTGCAAACCCCTGCGGACTTAGCGGCAGTGGTAAAAGTGTTAGAAAGCCGCACTGATAGCTCGCACATTCTTGGCTATTTTATTTGTGAGCTATTGTTAAGCACACACAGCTTATCCGCCGAGAGGCAGCTAAGATTACAGCAACGCTATTATCGTTGGTGTCGTGACGAGCAGCAGATTTTAGGGCAGAATAAGACCTTAGCGCTGACTGCGTTATTGCAAGAGGTAAAAACGCTAGTTGTGGCGCGTTAATCTAGGCAGGCGAGGAGGATAAATGGAAGAGCTGGCGCTGGGATTCAGTGATACCAAAGAGCTGTATCGAAGTTATATGCCATTTTTGAAAAATGGCGGCTTATTTTTTCGTTCAGCCAGACATTATCGTATGGGACAATCCTTGGCATTAACGGTGACCTTACCCGATGCCTTAGAGCCTATAGCCGTTTCGGGGAAGGTGGCGTGGATTTCACCCTTAGGCGCCCAAAGCGGCAATCCAGCAGGGATTGGCGTGGCCTTTATTGATGATAAGCAGGGATTAAGCAATCGAATTGAAAAGTTATTGACCAGTATGCAAGGTAGCCTTGAACCTACCTACACACTTTAGTTGTTAAAAGAGGTTATTTTGTTTGTAGATTCACATTGCCATTTAGATCGATTAGAGCTGGATAAACTGGGATTAAGCCTCGACCAAGTTATCGCGGCGGCTAAACAACGGCAAATACAGCATATGCTTTGTGTTAGCGTGTCCTTAGCTGAGTTTCCGTCGATGTTGGAGCTGGTTAAACCTTATGCCAATGTTTCGGTTTCTTGCGGTGAGCATCCGCTGCATCAAAGTGATAGCGTAGATGCTGATCTGTTAGCGAGGTTAGCGGCTTCACCCGAGGTGGTGGCAGTAGGTGAAACGGGGTTGGATTATTTTTATAATCCAGAAACGAAAATGAGCCAGCAAGATGGCTTTGTTAAACATATTAGCGTTGCTAGAGCGTTAAATAAGCCGCTGATTATCCATACCCGTGATGCGCGCGCAGATACGATTGCGCTAATGAAATCGCATCAAGCAGAGCAAGCTAGTGGGGTATTACACTGTTTTACTGAAAATTATGAGATGGCTAAAGCCGCGTTAGATTTAGGTTTTTATATTTCTATCTCAGGCATTATGACTTTTCGTAATGCAACGGAGCTGCGTGATGTAGTGCGTAAGTTGCCACTGGATCGTTTGTTGATTGAAACCGACGCACCTTATCTGGCACCAGTGCCGCATCGTGGCAAAACTAATCAACCAGCTTACGTGACCGATGTTGCCGCAGCGATGGCCGAGGTTAAAGGGGTTGCCCTTACCGAGCTGGCGCAGCAAACCACAGCGAATTTCTATCGGTTATTCGCCTTAGCGGCAGCAAAAGGAATGGCCGCTTAAGCAGCATGCCCACTTTTTTCGCACTTTGCGTACAGCCTTTTTGCATAAAAGAAGCCCAGAACCAATCCAAATTGTTCTGGGCTTAGGGGAATGGCTCATAGGGAATGAGCCGTGCGCTATCGAGAAGAGGTTACGTTAAGAGATTTTAGTTTAGTCAAACTTCCTGATATTTCATGTTCCTGCTTTCGCGAAACAGCCCTTTATTTTTAGCCGTTTGCTGAAAGTTGTCCGCAGGTTATCCCCAGCTTATGCCAGCAATTATGCACAAATACTGAGATTGACCTGTAATCGGGGCAAAATCTTTAGTTTTATTTAAGCTAAAAACACAGTGTTTTAGTTAAAAACAGTCTAAAAAAAACACAGTTGTAAGGGTTGCTAACCTAGTAAGTCTTAATCTTTGAACTGCCCCTGCTCTCACTCCTGCTCTAGCATCTTCACATTGTTAAGTTGTGTTAGTTAATTCTAAACGCTTTCATTTATGCTTTTGCAAGGTGGCGCTTTGGCAATAAGCGTAAATAGTAGACTGAACTTTAGTCTGATTGTCGACAATGGCTTTGGCTTAACACTTGACTACGCCAGTT